>CAUQTL010000005.1:0-40500 GCA_963521035.1 uncultured Streptococcus sp. | reverse complement strand
ATTGTTCGCGAGAGTCTTTGTATTTGTGAGTCGCACGAATGATTGTGTAGAGGCTACGTTCAGTTGGAAGTGGGATTGGACCCGCAACTTGCGCACCTGTACGAGTAGCTGATTCTACGATTTTTGCAGCCGCTGTGTCAAGCGTACGGTGTTCGTAAGCTTTCAAACGGATACGGATTTTTTTGTTTGCCATCTTTTTCTCCTTTTCGTCTATTTAAGATAATAGGCTAGCTCCACAAGAAAACCGACGCGGTGTTGCGTGGCAATGCAACCGAGCGTGTCGCAACCTCTTGCATCAAAGCTAAGGCTGTAATTTACAGCACCATAATAGAATAACACAAAGCCCCTGCGATTGCAAGGGATTTGTTGCTGTTTTTTTAAAATTTTTAACATGAAAATGTTTTCTTTTTTGGTGGGTCATTTATTTAAGTATTTTATGGAAGAAAGTTACTCTCTCTTCACCTGTTCATAGCTTTCTTTTCCGTCATTAAGCTTGTCCCAAATCACTACTTGCCCACTTTTGAGAGATTTTTGCACATCGATAATTCGTTGATTGGAAGAACCTCGAAACTGGAGCATGAGATTTCTCTTAGTTCGATCGTATCGTCCATCGACAAGAATGTCAATCAATGATAAGAGTTCCAGTTTATCTGGAGTTTCCAACAACATTTCTTCCCATGTATAGCCCGTCCAGGACCAGATGTCTTTGTCTGGCAATTCCTTCCGGATACGTTTCACGAGTGGCAAAAGGATTCCTGTATTAAGGAAGGGTTCTCCTCCTAATAAAGTCAAGCCTTGAACATAAGGTTGAGCGAGATCTTCCATGATCTGTTCTTCTAATTCTGCTGTATAAGGAATGCCAGCATTAAAAGACCAAGTCGCAACATTATAACATCCCTCGCAGTGAAACATGCAACCTGATACATAGAGGGAGTTACGCACACCCTCTCCATCTACAAAGTTGAAGGCCTTGTAATCAATAATCCGCCCTTGACTGAGTTCTTCGCTTTTCCATTCTTGTGGTTTTGGATTATTCATTCGCTACCTCTATCCAATAACGCTCGACTCCATTACGAACATCCTCAAGGAGCCCACCATTTGCTAAAATGACTGCTCTGCTAGCAGGATTATTCACGCTACAGGTCACAAGCGTTCTCTTGATGTTCTTTTCCTTAGCAACTTGCAAGCCCTGACGGAGAGTTTCCTTAGCATAACCCTTGACTCTTTCTGATGGACGAATGGAGTAGCCAATGTGACCAGCATAATTCAATAAACCCTCATTCAGTCTCAATCGCAGATTCAAAAATCCTAGAGCACGGCCTACATCATCAAATGATACAAATTGAATAGAAGGAACACGATTTTCAGGCAAGTTTATTCCCATCTCTTTTTGCATATTTGTTTCCAACCATTCTTCATACACAAAGTTCTCTGTATCCCAGAAACCACCGTCGTGAGGCGACTGATATTTTTCAAACTCTGCCATCATCTCTAAAACTGTTTCTTTATCTGCTAATCTTGGTCTTCGTAGTTCCATCCTTACCTCCCACTAAGAGAAAAGCGAGAGCTGACTCTCACTTTTATTTCTTCTTATTCTTGTTTAAAAATTGTTCTCTGAGGCTAAGCAAACGTTCTTTCTTACCAGCTCCACCTTTAGAGTGTTTCTCGTGATAACGGGTCACTTGTGCACGTCCCTTATCATCTAATTGATATTTTCCCATTTCAGTTCTTTCTAATTTGTTACTTGATGGCCAGCTATTTTAATCGTTGAACCATTCATATGTTTGACACGCGCAGCGATTTCCTTGTGACGTCCATTAACCATCGGACGCGCTTGAGGATTACCTAGGTAGCCACAAGTTCGTTTGACCACATCTACTGTTTTAGGGTCGCTATTGCCACAGTTTGGACAAGCAAATCCTCTCTCAGTTGGTTCAAAATCCCCTTCAAAGTCACACTTGTAGCAACGGTCAATTGGTGTATTGGTCCCTAGATAGCCGACACGGTCATAGGCATAGTCCCAGACAGCTTCCAAGGCCTTTGGATTTTGCTGAAGGACTGGATACTCACAGTAATGAATGAAACCACCTGACGCACCTGCTTCTGGATAGACTTTCTCAAAGTCCAATTTTTCAAACGGTGTTGGATTTTTACGAACATCGTAGTGGAAAGAATTGGTGTAGTATTCCTTGTCTGTAATATCAGGAATAGAGCCAAACTTGTCTGTATCTAGTCGGCAGAAACGATCTGTCAAACTTTCAGATGGTGTTGAGTAGATAGAGAAATGATAGCCATATTGGTCAGACCACTCTTCTACACGGCGTTTCATATCGCGAATGATGTCTAGCGTGAATTCCTTAGCATCTGGATTGCTTTCCCAGCTGTTACCAAAGAAAACAGTCGCTACTTCATACAAACCGATATAGCCCAGCGAAACTGTTGCCCGACGATTCTTAAAGAGCTGGTCAACACTTTCTTCTTTACCTAGACGATGGCCAAAAGCACCGTACTGATAAAGGATAGGAGCATTGGCTGGTGTCGCCTCTTTAGTGCGTTCGACACGGTAAACAAGAGCATCTTCAGCGATATTCATACGCTCGTTGAAGATTTCCCAGAACTTATTCATGTCACCATCAGACTCGAGGGCGATGCGAGGAAGATTGACCGTCACAACGCCTAGATTCATCCGACCTGAATTGACTTCTACGCCATTCTCGTCTTTCCATCCTTGAAGGAAAGAACGACAACCCATAGGAACTTTGAAAGAACCTGTCAAGTCAACAATCTTATCATAAGACAAGACGTCTGGATACATCCGCTTGGTTGCGCACTCTAGAGCCAACTGCTTGATGTCGTAGTTGGGTGTCCCTTCCTCTAAGTTGAGTCCTCTTTTAAGCGTGAAGATAAGTTTAGGGAAGATAGCTGTTCGATGTTCTGAACCAAGGCCCTTGATTCGGATGTTCAAGATAGCTTTTTGAATTTCACGCTCAAAACGATTGGTTCCCAGACCAAAACCGAGCGAAGTAAAAGGTGTTTGCCCATTTGAAGTGAAGAGAGTATTGATTTCATACTCAAGAGATTGCATGGCATCATAGATGTCTTTTTGCGTTTTCTTCCAAGCGTAATCTTCCCGTTTTTCAGGCAAGACCCATTCTTCTGCATCTTTGAGGTGTTTTTGGTAATTCTTCTCTGCGTAAGGAGCCAAGACTTCATCGATACGGTCAGCTGAACAGCCACCGTACTGGCTAGAAGCAACGTTGGCGATGATTTGGGAAATCTGAGCTGTCGCAGTCTGGATAGACTTGGGACTTTCTACCTCTGCATTTCCAATCTTAAAACCATTTTCCAACATACCTTTAAAATCAATCAAACAGCAGTTGGTCATAGGGGTATAAGGACTGTAGTCCAAATCGTGATAGTGGATATCCCCCTTTTGGTGGGCATTGGCTACGTGCTTAGGAAGCATTTGCAGTCCGATTGATTTCCCAACAATCCCTGCTGTCAAATCACGCTGGGTATTAAAGACATCACTGTCCTTATTAGCATTTTCATTGACAACTGCCTGATCTTTATTGAGAAGCTTATGGATACTAAAGTTAATATCTGTCGCTTTTGAGCGCTCAAAATCCCTCTGTGTCCGATAAGTGATATACTCCTCAGCTAGCGCATATTCTTTGGCTTCAAGGAGTTCATGTTCTACGATATTTTGAATTTCGTAAATCTTAACCCCCTGTGGAAAGCGACTATGAATTTCTGTGACAATTCGCTCGGTCAAAGCATTTAGGCGTTTTTCGACCAAGGGTGTCACATCCATAACCTTGTCTGCCGCCTTGTGGATAGCCTTGTCAATCTTGTCCACATCAAATGCAACACGTCTCCCATCTCGTTTTTCAACGAAGAGGGTTGCTAAAGTTGTAATTTTTTCTTCTAGTGCAATCATATACATGCTCGTTTCTAAAATGTTCTTTCTAAAAAGTATTATACCACTCTAAAAATAAAAATCAATATCTTGTGTTAAAAATCCTAAAATTTTTAAAAATACACAAGATATTGATTTGGCTATTTGATTTTATAGACTTTAAACTCTGAATAATCAGTCTTTACTTGTTGATAATTTTCTTTTAAGAGTGTCTCCGCCTCAGACCAGAGAGCCACCTTGTCGTTTACCACAATCACCTTAGGTTGGTTTTCTTTCAAGTCATGAATCAAGGTAGTTTTATTTTCTTCTGTATTCGTATAAAGAAGAGGTGATGGGAACATGGATCCAGCCAAACGCTGACTTTCTTTATACATTTGAACATGAGAATCCCAAATATAGATTTGGTCACCATCACTCGTCTCTTGTTTGACTCTGTCTACTACTTGATGTTGTTCTCTATAAGAAGCTGGATGCAAAACAAAACGAGCCACAAAAGGAATTGCAATCAGATAAACCACCACTAGGATAGGTAAGTAGAGATTCCCCTTCATAAATTTTTTCCATAAAGTAGGAGCTTCTTCTCTTCTCCGACGACGATCTCCTCTAGCTGAATGTTTCCCACGAATACTGGTCATCAAAAGAAGGAGTAAAAATGGAAGGATTAGAATCAAACACGAACCGTGAAGAGGTTCTTGAGAAAAAAGCAACAAGGCTAATACAAATATGAAAGCAAAACTAGCTGGTACTGAAATAACATATAATCTTGATGCCTTTGATTGGAACAAACCTAGAAAAACAAGGAAGAGAGCTCCTAAACCAAAGGTCAACAAACCATAGAATAGAACATTATCCATTAGTTGGGGATTGATAAAGACCTGAAGGGAATCAATCGGATATAAAAGACTTCCTAGAGCTTCTCCAAAGCCACCTGAAGCAAGAACATAATATCCTACTGGGTAAAAAATGAGAGAAAAGCCAAGTGCTGCTGCAAAAAACTGATAAACTCCATGAGCAAGGCGACCATGCCCAACATTAAAGACAAACAAACCAATTGTTACTACTGCAATAAAGAGAAGACTTGTAAGAGGCTCTATGAAAAATGATAGGGCCAAGAAAATCCCCAGACGTAGAAATCCCTTGTCATGGTTAGGAGTTGATAGATAAGCTGCTATGAACGAAAATCCTGCAAACAGAAATGGCAAAGCTAAAATCGTAGCATATCCTCCGCCAAAACCGAGACCGGATACCAAAATATAAAATATGGTTAGGAGTTGCTTGGCTTGTTCCCTTTGTCCCGTCAGATAGTCAGTTGAAGAAAAGAGGAAGTAACCTCCTCCTAAGAGGGCTAGCCATTCTACCAAGGCAAAAAGGATGCCTCCTTGGGTGATGTAAAGTAGCAAGTAATAAATAAGACCGTGACTTGCATAATAGCTACTGTAAAGCTGTCCTCCCTGATGTAAAGCCCACCCTATATACAAATCCTGCGCCTGAGAGGGACTTACCATATCTAAAAGTAAAGGTAGCACCACAGAAAAAACCGTTGCAATCGTACTTCCAATGATGAGTCTGAAAAACGGAAAAGCTACCTGTTCTTCTTTTTCTACATGAGATTCAAGGTTCCTATCCAATCTATTTTCAATCTCATTACTCTGTATCGTTTTGGATACTTCTTCTATTCTGCCATATACAGCCATGTCGTTTCTCCTATTCAATTTATCTGTCTTAGTATATCAAAAAGACCTAAAATTGTCAGCTTGCGATGGCTGTTTGAGCGATTTTTTGCATAGTTTCACAAAGGTTTCAATTTCCCGAAATCGGTGTAAATGCGTCTGTTTAAATGACATGATATAATCCAATTCTTTCTGAGTCAGCATCGTCCCTCCCTATATCTTTCTATTCGTAAAAAGCAAGAAAAAGAGGACTGGTTTGTGTCCTCAGTCCTAGATTTCTTATAAGATAGGGGCGAATAACTGGGCAATTTCCTTAATCAATTTTTGATACCAGCTATTTTTTATCGTATGAGGGAAAATTTCTTGCGATGATGAAAAAATCTCCCGAAAATCTTTTTGAATCTCAGCAATTGATTCTGTTTTATATAGCAAGACTGCATTTTCATAGTGGTGAAGCAAACTTCTATAATCTAAGTTAATGGTTCCAACTGCAGCAAAATCCTTATCCACTAAAATTTGTTTACTATGGATAAAGCCTGGACTATACTCAAAAATCCTGACTCCTGCTGACAAAAGATCCGGATAGGCCCCTCTTGTGATGAGTTGGATCAATTTTTTATCCGGAATGAAAGGAGTCACGATGCGGACATCAACACCCCTCATGGCCGCGTTTTTAATACTCTCAGTTAAATCATAGTCAATAATCAAATAGGGCGTTGTGATATAGACTGAATCAGTAGCCTGATTAATCAAACTTTGATAGACTTTTTTCCCTACCTGGGTACGGAATATGGGCTTGGGTCCACTACCGTAAGGAATGCAGATCCCTTGGCCAGAACGAGGTTGATTTTCCAGGTGATACTGGTCAAAATCGCTGATTTCCCCACGATTGATGTACCAAGTCATCAAAAAGAGACGGGTTAGAGCCTTGACACCAGGGCCATCTATGCGAATCCCACTGTCCTTCCAGTAGCCAAAGCGTTCTACATGATTGATGTACTCATCGGCTAAGTTAATCCCTCCTGTATAGGCTACCTGACCATCTATGACAAGGATTTTCCGATGGTCCCGATTGTTGTAAGCCACCGTCAAGCGAGGAATCACCTTGTTAAATTTATGGGCTTCAATTCCTCGACTACGAAGCTGAATAGTATAATCTCCAGGCAAAGTCGCCATACAGCCGATATCATCATAGAGCATCTTGATCTCTACACCCTGAGCTGCCTTTTGCTCTAGTATATCTAGTATGCTATTCCACATCAGACCTTCTTCGACAATATAGTACTCTAGAAAGATAAATTTCTCAGCTTTCTTGAGGTCTTCCAACATATGTTGCCACATGCTTTCACCCGAAGAAAAGAATTGTGAGTCTGTTCGATTATAGACATCGGCGTTACTATCCATACTTAACAAAGATTTGATAACTCCGTAAGCAGCCTTATCCTCTTCCTTCAATTTCTGGCGGAGAGCTTTACTGTTATCCTCCCGAAAATGCATAGAACCAAGTCTATCCAACTGCTTGATTTCTTTTTTGGACAATCGCCTTTCACCAAACATCAGATAGAGCAAGGGGCCGATGACAGGAACAAAAGTTACCACTAACCACATTACTTTGCTTTCAGGCGCCATTGAGCGATTGACAATTGCGACAATAGTCGCCATACTCATAAAAATTAAGACAATTACCCATAGAATAGGGGCCATGCGCCCTAAATAGAGAAAGAGACCAAAAACAAGACAAAGTTCAAGTAGCATAATCGAAAGACTAAAGCCATACTTGGACATCAATAATTGAAATTTTCTATATTTCATATCCCCTCCTTGATATTTTGATACTCAATGAAAAGCAAAGAGCAAACTAGGAAGCTAGTCGCAGGTTACTCAAAACACTGTTTTGAGGTTGCAGATGGAAGCTGACGTTGTTTGAAGAGATTTTCGAAGAGTATGAATGCTAAAAACAGGTAATTAATACTAGTATAACGCAGGTATTCGGTAGAAGGCAAGTATTTATAATCATTTTTCTGAGTAAAAGCAAAAGAGACTGACAAAACCAGTCTCCTTCTAGTCTATTTTGATAAAACAATGCGATCAGACGCTTCTCTATCCATATCGTCGATAATCATCTGATTTCCATTGATTGCATAAATCTTGACATCATCCCCAATAATCATACGTTGATTAGCGGCATCAAAGCTAACCTGCTTGATTTCTTGTTCCCCATCAGTTTCCACCTGTGTCCATGTACCAGTTGTTCCAGTTACCACTAAAGTGATACGGTCTCCTTCGTCCTGACCAGTATAAGTTCCATCAATATTGGTTGGTTGAGCCTCAGGCGCATTTTGTGAAGAACTTGTTGCTGCCTGGTTGCTATTTTCTGTAGAAGATGAAGCAGCAGGTTGTGATTGCTGAGTTTGTTGTGTTTGCGATTGAGTTGCTGGTTGTTGAACTTGTTGAGCTCTTTGTGAACAAGCTACTAAGAGACTAAGACTTGCTATAGAAGCAAGAGAAAGTGTGAATCTTTTTAATTTCATGATGAATTTCCTTTCTGCTACCAATTTACAGAATTTTTTCCTTCTAACTAGTAGTTTCCCTAGTATAACAAGTTCAAAAAAGGAGGTCAATTTATCTGCTCATGCCCCAGTAGATAGCCCCGTACCTCTGAGATAAAATAGAGAGACCCTGTAACGAACAACAAATCCTGGGCATCTGCTCTTGCTTCAAAATCGCTAATAAATTCTCGATAAGAAGGAACTGTATCGTAACCTGTTACATCTGTATCATCCAAAGAACCTTGATAGTCAAAGCCCGTCACCTTGAGTTCCACCTGAGACAAATTTTCAGTCAGATAAGCCAACATTCCTTGATAACCCTTCCGTTTCAAGGCTCCAAATAGGATTTGAGGACGATATCCTTCCTGCTCTTTTTCTTTAATAAATTCAACCAAGCGAGTCAAGGCAGGGAGGTTATGAGCACCGTCCAAGTAAATCTGAGGACGAATACGCTCCAAACGCCCAGCCCAATGGGTCTGCTCCAAAGCCTGTCTTACAACCTGTTCATCAACAGCTTCCTTTCCTTCTCTCATAAAAAGAAGAAAAGTTTGCAACGCTAAAGCCGCATTTTCCTGCTGATAAGCTCCTTCCAAGCCTATTTTCAGCTGTGAAAGGTTGGCCAAAGAACTTGAAAAATTCCCATTCAGCATTGAAAAATCCTGACCTGCCTGATAAAGGTCAACAGCTAAAGAGTCGGCTTTTTTCTGACATACAAGCCTAGCTTCTGAAGACAATTTCGCGATCACTCCCTTTTTACCAGCCTTGAAAATACCAGCTTTCTGCTCTGCAATTGCTGCTATACTGTCACCCAGAGTCTCCTGATGGTCAAGTCCGATGGAAGTGATGACAGCAATCTCTCCAGTTACCACATTGGTCGTGTCTAGTAAACCACCAATTCCCACTTCTAGTAAAAGCAAATCCACCGCTTGCTCTCTAAAATAAAGAAAAGCAATCAAGGTCAGCAATTCAAAAAAAGACAACTGGTCATGGGTTTGCAGAAGCGTTTTCTCCATCTCCTTGACCTGATTAGCCAAACGGATGAAGTCTGCATCAGCTATTGGTTGCCCGTTAATGCAGATTCGATCATTGATAGAGACGATATGTGGGGAGGTAAAAGTCGCAACTTTTTTGCCATGCCCCATAAACAATTGCCTCATAAAAGCAATGGTAGACCCTTTCCCATTGGTCCCTGTCACATGAATAATAGGATAAGAATTTTCAGGATTTCCTAATAATTCTACTGCCTGCTGCATACGGGCTAAACCTGATCTAAAATTCAGGCCAATTCTACTATGGAGCCATTTCTCAACTTCAAACATATACATCTCCTTAACAAAAAGGGGTGGAACAGAAATAGATAGACAAGGTCTCGATTTCCTAGTCCCTAACCCGCAAGGGCTCAACAATTAAATAGATTATTGAAGGTTCCGGATAGAAATTATCAAAAGAACTTTTTTGAGTATAAACGCCCAACAAAAAGCCCAATCCGCTACTACATCAAAGTTTCATTGATAATAAAAAGTGAGGTCAGGATTTATTGTCCCAACCTCTTACTTTATTAGCTAGAACCTAGCTAGATTTAAATTCCAATATGGGGCTAAAAACGTCCACAGGACGCTCCAACTCTTCCAATTTCTAGGAGTTGGGGTGATACAGTCTCCCAGACTTACTTACGGTCTTTATTTTTAGCGTAAGGCTAAAAACGTCCACAGGACGTTCCAACTCTTCCCAATTTCTGGGAGTTGGGCTGATACAGTCTCCCAGACTGTATCACTCCTCCATAAAGCTGTTGAAGACTTCTTCGATCATGTTCCATTCGTCTTCTGAGTCTTCTGGGATTGGTTGCAATTCGCCTTCTGTTCCATCTTCGTTTTCGATGAATGAGTAAGCTTGGATTTCAACTTGTCCGTCTTCGTCTTCTTCTGCGTTAACTGGTACTAGAAGAACATAGTTTTTACCAAATTCTTCCTTTCCATCAATCGTCAAAAGAATTTCAAACAAGGTTTCATTCCCTTGCTCATCAACTAGTGTGATTAATTCACGTTCTTCGTGGTCGTGGTTATGATCGTGTGACATAGCCTCTCCTTTGTATTAAAATTTTCTATCTAAATAATTTTGTAAAATCAGCTGAGCTGCTAACTTATCAATGACTTTCTTGCGCTTGTTACGGCTAATATCTGCTTGTTCAATCAACATACGCTCTGCTGCAACGGTTGTTAAGCGCTCATCTTGGTAGTCTACTGGTAACCCAAAAAGCTCTTCTAGCTTTGCTCCGTATGCTTGACTAGCTTCCACGCGCGGTCCGCTTGTATTGTTCATGTTTTTAGGCAAGCCCACTACAAATCGTTCCACCTTGTAAGTATCAACCAACTCCTTAACGCGGTCAAAACCAAATTGACCTTGCTCCTCATTGATTTGGATGATTTCAAGTCCTTGAGCTGTAAAACCGAGCGGATCGCTAATAGCAACCCCTACCGTTTTTGAACCGACGTCCAATCCCATAATTCTCATAGGTTACAGATCGACTCCTTGTCCTTTGAGGTAGTAGCGAACCAATTCTTCAACGATTTCATCACGCTCATACTTACGAATCTGATTTCGCGCATTATTATAACGAGGAACGTAGGCAGGGTCTCCACTCAATACGTATCCTACGATTTGATTAATTGGGTTGTAGCCCTTATCACTTAAAGAAGCATAGACATCTGTTAAAGTTTCACTAATTTCTTTTTTATTAGAATCGTCTAATTTAAAACGTACTGTTTCTTCAGTAAATCCCATTCTAACACCCTCTTTCCTTAGAATAGTACCATTATAGCATAATTCCTTACGTTCTACAATTCAGGCAGTCTATTTATTTGGATTTTCTATCCTTCAGTTGCCCCATTTGCTAATCGATCTGAAATATACTTGGCTGGTTCATTTTTAACTAAATTTTCCAAGCCAATATTTTTAAGGAATTCTAGCTGAGATACTTTCTTGATATCTAAAACTTGAAAATCATAGCTAGTTGTCGTTTGTAGCTCAGTTTTGCTTAATAACTTAGTTTCTAATTTAAAACCTGTTAGTTTACGAGCCTCTATAATGGATTCATCTTTCTCTTCTGCTTCAAGAAGAGCCTTTTGCGTTTCTTCTACACCATTTTGATCGATATAAGCCTTTAATTCATCAGAAACTGGACGCTTTTGTTGAATAGTTAAATTTAAAAAAGTTTTATCCTTATATGTAATCGTCTGCGTCTGCTGACTTCCATCCTCTGCTTTCGGAAAGACTAATGTCTTGGTGACAACCGTATTCTTCTCGGCATTTTCAATAACTGGCAATGCCGACTGAAGCGTATCCTTTTCTGTTTTTGTAGCTGTTCCAGTTTCTTTTTTCTGTCCGCAACCAACCAGGACAAAAAGGAAAGCTAGACTAACAAGAACTATTTTTTTCATTTCTTTCTTCTTTCTTTTTGAAATTAAAATAAGACTGGGAGTTGCTCCCAGCCTTGATGTTTATAGAGCTGCACGCAAACGTGCTTCTGCATTTTCTACATTACGGACAGAGCGTGGTAGGAAGGCACGAATATCGTCTTCCTTATAGCCAACTTGCAGGCGTTTTTCATCTACAAGGATTGGGCTCTTTAAAATTCTCGGTGTTTCCATAATCAGATTGAGGACTTCGTTGACACTCAAATCTTCGATATCCACTCCAAGGGCTTTGGCATAGCGATTTTTAGACGAAACGATGCTGGCTATTCCGTTATCTGTTTTTGTCAGAATATCCAGTAATTCTTCTCGCGTAATTCCTTCTTTACCAAGGTTTTGTTCTTTATAACTTAACTGGTGGGCATTGAGCCAGGTTTTTGCTTTTTTACAGCTAGTACAACTTGAGACTGTATAAATTTTAATCATGTACCTACCCCTTTCGCTACATGTTACTATCAGTTTAGTCTATTATACCATAAAAAACATCCGACTTGCGACCTATTTTTAAATTTTTTTGACTTTTTTCGTCATTTTCGTACTTTTTTCTTGACAAAATGAAATTTACAGCCATTCGTTATATTTCTTGATATAGATTTTTTTCACAATTGTCACACTAATCATATACAAAATAATGATGAAAAGTAAAAAGATGAAATAAATCGATTTTAAAGGAGTTAGATGAAGTAGGATTGCGAGTGGACTGTAGGGAAGGAAGGTCACAAAGGCTGCAGCCAATAAGGTTGTCACAAGGACTAGCCAAGCTGGACGACTTTGTAAAAAGGGAATTTTGGCTGAACGCAGCATATGGATAACCATGGTCTGTGACCACATGGACTCGATAAACCAACCTGTCTGAAACAAGACAATAAATCCTACGGCAGACTCTGCCCCATGAACATAAGCTTGACCTGTTGTCATGGGTACAATGATAAAATAAAGCAAAATAAAGGTCAAAATATCAAAGGCAGAAGAGATAGGTCCCATCCAAATCATGAAACGTGTGATGGACTTAGCTTCCCAGGTATGCGGATTTCTCAAAAAATCTTTATCCACCTTGTCAAAAGGCAAGGCAATACAAGACAAATCATAGACTAGATTTAGGATAATCAAATGGACTGGTGCCATTGGTAAAAATGGCAAAAAGATTCCAGAGACCAATAGGGATAAGATATTTCCAAAATTAGAACTCACTGTCATTTTGATATATTTGGTCATATTGGCATAGACCTTACGCCCTTCAACAAGTCCTTTTTCAAGCACCATGAGATCCTTATCAAGTAGGATAACATCAGCTGTTTCTTTGGCAATATCTACTGCTGTATCAACAGAAATCCCCACATCTGCAACTTTCATAGAAGGAGCATCATTGATCCCATCTCCCATATAGCCAACAGCATGACCATTAGCCTTAAATTGCAAAATAATTCGTGCTTTTTGGTCAGGAGAAAGTTTGGCAAAGACGGTTACCTCCTCCACGGCTTGAGCCAATTCTTGATTACTCATCTGATCAATTTCAGATCCTAACAACATCTGATTGATATCCAAACCAACCTTTTCACAGACTGCTTGGGTAACTTTTTCGTTGTCTCCCGTCAAAATCTTTGTTTGAACCCCATGTTCTAACAGAGCCTTAATTGCTGGTGCTGCAGATGGTTTAGGAGGATCTAGGAAGGCTAAATAACCAGTTAGAATCATATCCCCTTCATCATCAACTGTATAGGCATGTCCTTCCCTCAAACCTGACTTATAGGCTACTCCCAAGACACGCAAACCTTGTTGATTTAGTTGTCTGACTTCTGCTAAAATTTCTTCTCTAATAACATCTGTCAAGGGAGTAATCACTCCTTGGTATTCCGCATGACTGGAAATCGTCAACATTTCCTCTAGGGCACCCTTGGTTACCAAACTAACAACTTCGTGTTCATCCTTAACGATAACACTCATCCGTCTACGTTCAAAATCAAAGGGAAGCTCATCTATTTTTTGAAAAGTTTGAGCCAGATTTTGCAAGAGGGTGTGTTCTTTGGCTTCCTTTTCAGTCCGTTTGATGATGGCTCTATCCATCAAATTTTTCAAGCCCGTTTGAAAATAAGAATTGAGATAAGCTCGTCTCAAGACGGTCAAATCCAAATCTCCATGTATATCCAAAGGATATTCAAGAACAATTTCGTCTTGAGTGAGGGTTCCGGTTTTATCCGTACACAAGATATCAATCGCCCCTAAGTCCTGTATGGCATTGAGTTTCTTGATAACCACTTTTTCCTTGGCCATAATGATGGAGCCCTTTGCTAGACTGGCCGTGATAATCATAGGAAGCATCTCAGGTGTCAATCCAACACCAACACTCAAAGCAAATACGCCAGCTTCCAGCCAGTCACCATCTGTTAAACCATTGGACAAGAAAACGATGGGCACCATGACCAGCATCAAACGAATCAGGAGCCACGAAATACTATTCATCTCCCGTTCAAACGAAGTAGGCTCATCATAGGTGTTCAAAGTCTGCTCAATGGCCCCCATCATGGTATCATCACCAACTGCTAAAACCACGGCCTTGGCACTACCAGACAAGACATTGGTTCCCATAAAGGCGAGCGCTTCTGCCTCTAGCAGACTATCAGATTGTTGAACTGTTGCCTTGGTCAAGGCCAATTTTTCAACCGATTCACTTTCACCTGTCAAGCCCGACTGTTGTACAAAGAAATCGCGCGACTCAAATAAAAGAAGATCTGCTGGAATCATGTCTCCAGCGCTTAATTTAACCACGTCACCCACTACCAAATCATCGATAGGTACTTCTTGGATTTCTCCTTGACGAATGACAGTCGCTGTGTTGACAATCATTTTTGATAGATTGGTCGCAGCCTTATCACTACGGAGTTCTTGAACAAATCGAATGCCACCAGAAATGAGGACTAGGACAACGATGATAATAGAAGTCGTCGGATCTTCTTGACCTGGTTTTGCCAACCAGACATTGGTCACCAAGGAAATCACGGCGATGACCAGTAAGATGATCGTAAAAGGATTGATAATGGATTCGTAAATTTTTTTGAGGATACTGTCTTCTTGACCCTTTGTGATGGTATTTTCACCATATAGGTCACGATTTTTCTCCACCTGCTCCCCAGTCAAGCCTGTTAGACTTGTCTTATAAAAAGATAGAGTTTCGTTTAAAGATGTATGAATAGCTGTTGCTAATCTTTCTTTTGTAGTTTTCATTGGTTTCTCCTATCTGTATGAATGATGTGTTTCATACACAGAGACCAATCACTTTATAAGGGCAGAACGACACAAATCAGCGATTGGCTGTGTATGTGCGGTTCCGGATGATCGTCAATTTGCATCGTCTATCTCCTTTCTTTGATTTAAACAGTAGAAAATCCCACCATAAAATGGCAGGATTAAAAAACTAATTATCTGTTTTTCGTTCAAGCTTTAACTCCATAGGGCAATGTAATGAGCTTAGTCTTGGCCTTCGCGACCAGGACTGTTGACCAACGAGTAGTGTCTCCACTGCTTTGCGGTAGTCATCCGTATCCCTATGGTAGCCTCACCTACCGTTTTCGTCTTTCAGTATAAACCTTTAAAATTTAAAAGTCAATCATTTGAGTTGTTTGACTCTTAAATAACTATCAACTCTTTTGGAGCCAGGGTCAATAATTCACAACCGGTCTCTGTAATCAGGATATCATCCTCGATACGAACCCCGTATTTACCTTCAATATAGATACCCGGTTCATCGGTCAAGGCCATACCTGCCTTAATAGTTTCTGTAGAAGTCTGGCTAAAGTATGGTTCCTCATGGATATCCAGTCCAATACCGTGTCCAATACCGTGGGTAAAGTAGTCGCCATAGCCCGCCTCGATGATAATATCACGAGGGATTTTGTCAAAGTCACGGAAACCTAATCCTGCCTTAGCCTGATCAATCAAGGCTTGGTTGGCTTTCAAAACCGTATTGTAAATCTCTGCTTGCTCGTCGCTGACATGCCCCAGATAAATAGTCCGGGTCATATCACTGACATAGTGGTCATAAAGGCAACCGAAGTCCATAGTAACGGCTTCTCCTAGTTCCACTGGTTTGTGCATAGGATGAGCATGAGGTTTGGAAGAGTTGATACCACTAGCTAGAATAGTGTCAAAAGATAAGCCAGATGCTCCCAACTCACGCATACGGAAGTCAAGGAAGTTGGCAATTTCAATTTCAGTTTTTCCTGGCTTAATAAAGTCAAGCGCATCGCGGAAAGCTTGGTCTGAGATAGAACAAGCCTTGCGAATCGCTGCAATCTCTGCCTCATCCTTAATCATTCGAAGACCTTCAACAAACTGAGTCTGTGGAAACAAGTCAATTCCTTCAAAGGCTGCCTGCATACGGTGATAATAAGAGACCGAAATCTCATCCTCAAAACCGATTCGAGACAAGCCCATGTCCTTGACAATTCCGGCAATGACAGCCAATTCATCACGGTCAGCCACAATCTCAAAACCACTGGTTTCTTGCTTAGCTGCAATGATATAGCGAGAGTCTGTCACCAAGACCTGTCGGTCACGGCTGATGAAGACTGTTCCGTTTGAGCCCCAAAAACCAGTTAGGTAATAGACGTTTTTAAGGTTATTGATGATGATGCCATCTAGTTCTTTTTCTTGCATTTTAGCTAGAAATGCTTGTACACGTTTATTCATGATGTAACTTTCCTTTCAAATACTGTCCTGTGTAGCTGGCTTCGTTGGCCGCTACTTCTTCTGGAGTTCCTGTTGCGATGATGGTTCCACCGCCGACACCGCCCTCAGGTCCCAAGTCGATGATATGGTCTGCTGTCTTAATAACATCTAGATTGTGCTCGATAACAAGGACTGTATTGCCATCGTCTACAAAGCGAGCTAAAACCTTAAGCAAGCGAGCAATATCCTCGGTATGAAGACCTGTCGTCGGCTCATCCAGAATGTAGAAAGATTTTCCTGTCGATCGTTTGTGAAGTTCACTAGCCAGTTTCATACGCTGAGCTTCTCCCCCAGAAAGGGTGGTAGCAGGTTGCCCCAATGTCACATAACCAAGTCCCACATCCTTGATAGTCTGAAGTTTGCGTTGAATTTTCGGAATATGTTGGAAGAACTCCACCGCATCATTGACAGTCATATCCAAGACTTGCGAGATATTTTTTTCCTTGTAATGAACTTCTAGGGTCTCACTGTTGTAGCGGGTCCCGTGGCAGACTTCACAAGCCACATAAACATCTGGCAAGAAGTGCATCTCAATCTTGATGATCCCGTCACCTGAGCAGGCTTCACAGCGACCACCCTTGACGTTGAAACTGAAACGCCCCTTCTTGTAGCCTCGAATCTTGGCTTCATTAGTCTGAGCAAACAGGTCACGTATATCATCAAAGACTCCTGTATAGGTAGCAGGGTTGGACCTCGGCGTTCGTCCGATAGGACTTTGGTCAATGTCAATCAAGCGGTCTACATGCTCAATCCCTGTAATAGTCTTAAATTTACCAGGTTTGTCTGAATTACGGTTGAGCTTCTGGGCAATGGCTTTTTTGAGAATGCTATTGATTAGGGTCGATTTTCCTGAACCTGATACACCTGTCACTGCGATGAATTTTCCTAGTGGAAAGCGAGCTGTGACATTTTGCAGGTTGTTCTCACGCGCTCCTGTCACTTCAATAAAACGACCATTTCCTACACGGCGCTCTGTTGGCACTGGAATGGCACGTTTGCCTGACAAGTACTGGCCTGTGATAGACTTACTGTTACGAGCTACCTGTTTAGGCGTACCTGCCGCAACAATCTCCCCACCAAAAACACCGGCACCGGGACCAACGTCAATCAGATAATCAGCCTCACGCATGGTATCTTCGTCATGTTCCACCACAATGAGTGTATTACCCAAGTCGCGCATCTTTTTCAGACTAGCAATCAGGCGGTCATTGTCCCTCTGGTGAAGACCGATTGACGGCTCGTCTAGAATATAAAGGACACCTGATAGGTTAGAACCAATCTGGGTTGCCAAGCGAATACGCTGGCTTTCCCCACCTGAAAGGGTTCCTGCTGAGCGAGACAGAGTCAGATAGTTAAGACCCACGTTATTAAGGAAGGTCAAACGATCCTTGATTTCCTTGAGAATAGGCCGAGCAATAATGGCTTCATTTTCAGATAGAGTCAACTTGCTTACCAAGTCCAAGTGGTCCGCGATAGATAGGTCTGAAATTTCTCCGATATGCGGTCCTTGCTCACCACCAACACGGACAGACAAAGCCTGATCATTGAGACGATAGCCGTGACAGGTTCCGCAGGTCAGCTCATTCATGTAGAGGCGCATCTGGGTGCGGGTGTAGTCACTATTAGTTTCATGGTAGCGACGCTTGATATTATTGACAACTCCTTCAAACGGAATGTCAATATCGCGCACACCACCAAATTCATTCTCATAGTGAAAATGGAATTCCTTGCCATCTGATCCGTAGAGAATCAAGTTCTTATCCTCTTCTGACAAGTCCTCAAAAGGCTTATCCATATCCACTCCAAAAGCTGTCATAGCCTGCTCTAGCATGTTTGGATAGTAGTTGGATGAGATAGGATTCCAAGGGGCCAAAGCTCCCTCACGTAAGGTTTTGCTGGCATCTGGTACTACCAAATCAGTATCCACCTCCAGCTTGATGCCCAAGCCATCACACTCACTACAAGAACCAAAAGGAGCATTGAAGGAGAAGAGACGTGGCTCTAACTCTGGAACAGTAAAGCCACAAACTGGACAGGCATAATGCTCAGAAAAGAGCAACTCAGAATCGTCCATGGTGTCGATAATCACATAGCCTTCTGCGATACGAAGGGCAGCCTCGATTGAGTCGAAGAGACGGCTACGAATGCCCTCCTTGATGACAATACGGTCAACCACGACATCGATATTGTGTTGCTTACTCTTAGACAGCTCAGGCACTTCGGTCACATCATAGACTTCCCCATCCACACGGACACGAACATACCCATCTTTCTGAATCTTTTCAATAACGCTCTTATGCTGTCCTTTTTTCTTGCGGATGACAGGGGCCAAAATCTGCAAGCGCTGGCGTTCAGGTAACTCCAAAACCTTATCAACGATTTGCTCCACAGAAGAAGCCTTGATAGCTCCATGACCGTTGATACAGTAAGGCGTCCCCACACGTGCGTAGAGGAGACGCAGATAGTCATTGATTTCAGTCGTCGTTCCCACGGTCGAACGAGGGTTTTTACTAGTCGTTTTCTGGTCGATGGAAATAGCTGGGCTGAGACCATCAATGGCATCTACATCTGGTTTTTCCATATTTCCCAAAAACTGACGAGCATAGGCTGACAAGCTCTCCACATAGCGACGTTGACCCTCCGCATAGAGGGTATCAAAGGCCAGACTGGATTTTCCTGAGCCTGACAAACCGGTCACGACAACCAACTTGTCTCGCGGAATCTCCACATCAATATTTTTTAAATTATGGGCACGCGCCCCATGAATGACAATTTTATCTTGCATCTTTGTTCTTTCTAGTCCATTATTGCTTACCATTATACCAAAAAAAGTGAGATTCTATTACCCAAAAGGCCGATTTTGTAGTATAATAGTACGGTGTGAAAAAATCTGAAAAATGAGAAAGGATAAGGGATATGAAACAAGTTTTTCTCTCTACAACAACTGAATTTAAAGAGATCGATACGCTTGAACCGGGTACTTGGATCAATCTCGTTAATCCGACTCAAAATGAATCACTCGAAATCGCTAACGCCTTCGATATTGATATTGCCGACCTTCGAGCACCGCTCGATGCGGAAGAAATGTCTCGTATTACCATTGAAGACGAGTATACCCTGATTATCGTTGACGTGCCGGTCACAGAAGAAAGAAATAACCGCACCTACTACGTCACCATCCCGCTTGGTATTATCATCACCGAGGAAACCATTATCACTACGTGTTTGGAACCATTACCAGTCCTCGATGTCTTTATCAACCGTCGATTGCGTAATTTCTATACCTTCATGCGCTCACGTTTTATCTTCCAGATTCTCTATCGCAATGCAGAACTTTACCTAACAGCCCTTCGTTCGATTGACCGTAAGAGTGAACAAATCGAAAGTCAACTGCATCAATCAACTCGTAATGAAGAATTGATTGAGCTCATGGAATTGGAAAAAACTATCGTCTATTTCAAGGCTTCCCTCAAAACAAATGAGCGTGTGATTAAGAAATTGACCAGCTCAACCAGCAATATCAAGAAATACCTTGAGGACGAAGACCTGCTTGAAGATACCCTAATTGAAACCCAACAGGCCATCGAGATGGCAGACATTTATGGAAACGTCTTGCATTCTATGACAGAGACCTTCGCCTCTATCATTTCTAACAACCAGAACAACATCATGAAAACCTTGGCCCTTGTGACCATCGTCATGTCCATCCCAACCATGGTCTTTTCTGCCTACGGGATGAACTTTAAGGATAATGAAATCCCCCTAAATGGTGAGCCGAATGCCTTCTGGTTAATCGTCTTTATCGCCTTTGCTATGAGTGTCTCGCTCACTCTCTATCTCATCCATAAAAAATGGTTCTAAGAGGAGTTCCTATGTCTCAGATTGATCTACAAAAATTAACCAAGAAAAACCAAGAGTTTGTCCACATCGCTACCCAACAATTCATCAAAGATGGAAAAACAGACGCTGAAATCAAGGCTATTTTTGAGGAAGTTATTCCCCAAATCCTTGAAGAGCAAGCCAAGGGTACGACTGCTCGTTCCCTCTATGGCGCACCGACCCATTGGGCTCATAGTTTCACTGTCAAGGAACAATATGAAAAAGAGCATCCAAAAGAAAATGATGATCCAAAACTGATGATTATGGACTCAGCTCTTTTCATCACTAGTCTCTTTGCCCTCGTCAGCGCCCTCACAACTTTCTTTGCGGCAGATCAGGCTTTCGGCTATGGATTTATCACTCTCTTGTTAGTTGGACTTGTTGGTGGATTTGCCTTCTACTTGATGTACTACTTTGTTTACCAATATTATGGACCAGATATGGACCGCAGTCAACGCCCACCTTTCTGGAAATCTGTACTGGTTATCCTAGCTTCTATGTTCCTTTGGTTGCTTGTCTTCTTTGCAACAAGCTTCCTACCAGCTAGCCTTAACCCAGTACTTGCTCCATTGCCACTGGCTATTATTGGAGCAGCCCTCCTAGCCCTTCGCTTCTATCTCAAGAAACGCTTGAATATCCGTAGCGCAAGTGCAGGACCAACACGCTATTAAGAAGAATCATAAAAGCAACTGCAGGTGCGGTTGCTTTTTCACTTACTTTTTTGATTTTAAAGAATTCTTCTGACATCCCACATAGCTCTATCTAATCTTTTGTGATAAAATAGGTTCAATCTATTTCCAGGAGGATAAAATATGATTTCTACTATTGGTATTGTTAGTTTATCTAGTGGCATTATCGGAGAGGACTTTGTCAAACACGAAGTGGACTTGGGTGTCCAACGTCTCAAGGACTTGAGACTCAATCCTATCTTTTTGCCCCATTCGCAAAAAGGATTAGACTTTATCAAGGACCATCCTGAAGTGCGTGCAGAGGATTTGATTCATGCCTTTTCTGATGATAGCATCGACATAATCCTATGCGCCATCGGTGGAGACGATACCTATCGCTTACTACCTTATCTTTTTGAAAATGACCAACTACAAAAGGTTATCAAACAAAAAATATTTCTTGGTTTCTCGGATACAACCATGAATCATCTCATGTTGCATAAACTAGGAATCAAGACTTTTTATGGTCAATCCTTCTTAGCAGACATTTGTGAATTAGACAAAGAAATGCTAGCCTATAGCCTTCACTACTTTAAAGAATTGATTGAGACGGGAAGAATCTCAGAAATCCGCCCTAGTGACGTTTGGTATGATGAAAGGACTGACTTCAGTCCCAAGGCTCTGGGGACACCTCGTGTCAGTCATGCAAATACCGGTTTTGAATTATTGCAAGGAAATGCCCAGTTCGAGGGAAAAATTCTCGGTGGTTGCCTCGAATCCCTCTACGATATCTTTGACAACTCTCGATACGCAGACAGCACGGAGCTCTGCCAAAAATACAAACTTTTCCCTGACTTGTCAGACTGGGAAGGCAAAATCCTCTTGCTAGAAACAAGCGAAGAAAAGCCTGAGCCGGAATACTTCAAAAAGATGTTGCGGACTTTAAAGAACACTGGTATATTCGAGGCCATCAGTGGACTCCTGGTCGGAAAACCTATGGATGAAACTTTCTATGACGACTATAAAGAGGCACTATTGGATATCATTGATAGCAATATCCCGATTGTCTATAATTTGAATGTTGGCCACGCAACTCCAAGAGCCATTGTTCCCTTTGGCGTTCACGCCTATGTAGATGCACAGGAACAAATCATTCGCTTTGACTATAACAAAAAATAAATAGTTTCTCTATTTTTATGCTTTTGTATTGGTTTTCGTTACAATTTGTATCTGAATTTATTGCATTTCGCTAATTTCTATGATATCCTTTTGAAGGAGGTGTATATGACAAAACAAAAAATTAATCGAATCGTAGGTTCTATTGGTGCCTTTATTGGAATTATAGTATTTATTGCCTACATACCTCAAATTATCGCTAATTTACAGGGAAATAAAGCTCAACCATTTCAACCTTTATCAGCTGCAATATCTTGCTTAATCTGGGTTATTTATGGATGGACAAAGGAACCTAAGAAGGATTGGATACTCATCATTCCAAATTCAGCTGGTGTTATTTTAGGTGGAATCACTTTTCTGACTTCACTCTAACCAATCTAATAGTATATATAAAAAGCTGGGAAAAATTTCTCAGCTTTTTATATATTCTCAGATATGCTAGTTACCTGTACACACTAGTGACCGCTTTTCCACTCACAATCATTCTCATGGTCATCAACTAGCCCTGCTGCTTGTAGAAAAGACAAGACAGCGACTGGGCCTGTGAACTTGAAACCTCGTTTTTTGAGATCTTTGGCTAATTTCTCAGACAAGGGTGTTTTAGCAGGGGCTTGGCGGTAATCGGGAACATCGTTAACGATAGTTTTCCCCTCAACAAAAGACCAAAGATAGGCATCAAAAGAGCCATATTCTGCCTGTAGTCGTAGAAATGCTTGGGCGTTAGTCCGAGTAGCAAAAATCTTGGCTCTATTCCGAATGATGGCTGGATTCTCCAGCAAGGCTTCCAACTCGGTGTCGGTCATGTCTGCCACCGCTTGAATTTGATAGCCATGAAAGGCTTGACGGAAAGCTTGGCGTTTGTTGAGCACCGTTTCCCAAGACAGGCCTGCCTGATAGGTTTCCATACACAATAACTCAAACAATGCTTGATCATCATGGAGGGGCTGGCCCCATTCCTCATCATGATAGGCAATGTAGAGCGGATTGGTCATCTTGACCCACGAACAACGTTTTGTCATGCTCTGCTCCTATTTGACCAACATTTTGAGGGCAGACTTGATATAGTTCTCAGCTGTATCTGTCGTTCCTTCAAAGAATTTCTTGATTTTCTTGAGCTCTGTTGCCTTGTAGCCCAGAGCCAACATGGCTTCCATGGCTTCTTCCAATTCTTGGTTTTCAGCGCTAGCTTGCACTGCTACCTTAGCAGGAAGGTCATCTCCTGCAACTACTACCTTGCCTTCCAAGTCCAGCACCATCTGCTGGGCTGTTTTCTTGCCAATTTTAGGGAATTTGGTCAAGTAGGTGATGTTCTTAGTTTCAATTGCTTGAACCAAGCCAGCATTGTCATCGGCAGCGATGATAGCCAGAGCTGATACAGGACCAATCCCAGAGACCGAAATCAGACTGAGAAAGAGCTTCTTCTCGTCTTCTGAGCGAAATCCATAAAGCAGATGAGCGTCCTCACGCACGACTTGATGCACATAAATCTGAGCCTCCTGATTAACCTGTCCTGAATAGGCATAAGGATTGGCCACATGCAAAATATAACCGATACCATTGACTTCAAGAACAATGTATTTAGCAGTGATTTTGGTAATGATTCCTTTTAAATATTCGTACATAGTTTTCCTTTTAGTTTAATATTTCCCCAACTCACGGAGACTGGTGTGATTTTCCTGAATACGTCGGAACATCTTTTCCATATCCGACTTGGTAAAATGCACCAAAACAGGGCGTCCGTGGGGACAGTTATAGGGATTGTCACATTGAGAGAGCTGATAGAGGAGCTGTCTAGCCGAATGGTCGTCAATACGATGGTTGGCCTTGATAGACCGCTTGCAGGACATCATAATAGCCAACTCTGCTCGATATTTCTTGATAGAAACTTCCTTGGTCAAAAGGAGCATGTCGCACATTTCATAGATGCCTGACTCAATCTCTTCTTCTGCCATCCAAATAGGATGTTCACGTAGGATAAATTGATTTTCCCCGTACTCTGCTAGAAAGACTCCAACTTCCTCCAAAAGTGCCATTCTTTCCTTAAGACGAAGGGCATCATCCGCTGGAAATTCAAAGATATAGGGCACTAGGAGTTGCTGCTGGCTCTGGTCAACATTGCCAATGCTTTCACGATACTCCTCGTACTTAACCCGTTCCTGAGCCGCATGTTGATCTATGATGTAGAGCCCATCTCGCCCTTGGGCAAAGAGATAGGTTCCATGCATTTGCCCGAAAAATTCCAACTCTGGGAAGCTTGATGATTCTTCTCGCTCCAGCTTGTCATAGGCCTTATCCAGACTGGCTAAATCTAGCTCTGGATGGTCTAGTTGGTCATAGTTAGCTGGTTTTCTCTCTGCAAAATGCAGTTTTGCCGGCTTAGTCAATTGATCCAAGGTTTCTTTGGCAAACAGAGTCAAATCCTGCCTTTCCTCAGTCAATTCCACCTGATAATCAGCCACCTCAGCTTGACTAGGTCTTGTAGGCTCAGTTTTCTCATAGTAGAGCGTATTTTCTTTGAGTGGGAGAATAGTTTGCTCCACCTTCTCACGATTGCGCACGGTCGATTTGGCAAGATTTTCCAAGGCATCAGGTATCAAAGTTTGCTCCTTGAGACTATTAGAAATAGCTTCTGAGACAAGGGTCATCAGTTCTTTTTCCTTGGAAATCCGCACCTCTTGCTTGGTTGGGTGCACATTGACATCCGCTAGATAAGGGTCAATATGGATATGAATGACAGCCAGTGGAAAACGCCCCACCATGAGCTTACTGCCATAACCGTCAAGAATAGCACGATTGAGTAAAAAGTTCTTGATATAACGACCATTGATGAAAAGGCTGATATAGTTGCGGTTGGCTCTAGTTAACTCAGGCAAGGACACAAAGCCAGAAATTTCGAAATCAAGGTCAGAATTCTCAATTTCAATCATCTTCTTTGCACTCGCCAAACCGTAAATCCCTGCGATAGCTTGGCGCAGTTGACCAGTCCCTGCTGTCCGCGTCATTTCCTTACCATCACTAATCAAACTAAAAGAAATTTCAGGATGGGCTAAGCCCAGACGGTTGACAATATCAATGATATGAGACAACTCTGCTTGCTGGCTCTTCATATACTTGAGACGGGCAGGCGTGTTGAAAAAGAGGTCCTCCACACAAACCTTGGTCCCCACAGGATTAGTCGCTGGGACGACTTCTTCAACTTCTCCCCCACGCGCGACGAGCTTGGTTCCATGACTTGCACCATCCATCGCCGTCAAAAGGGTCAAAACACTAACAGACGCGATAGAAGGCAAAGCTTCACCACGAAAACCAAGCGTCCGAATCCGAAAGAGATCTGCTTGATTTTTTATCTTACTGGTCGCATGACGACGCAGGGCCAATTCCACCTCATCGTGGGCAATTCCATGACCATTATCTGTGATTTGAATCTTCTTAAGACCGGCTTCCTCAATCTCAACAATAATCTGACTAGAACCCGCGTCAATAGCATTTTCTACCAACTCTTTGACCACACTGGCAGGACGTTCGATAACCTCTCCTGCCGCGATCTGGTTTGCCAGCACCTCTGGCAATTCAATAATATGAGACATTTTTCAGCCCCTTTCTGTATCTATTTTCCTAGAAATTGATTAGTGCTATTATACCATATTTCAGATAGGACAGAAAAGCTCCACCACATAGGAACCAAATCCCTCCACATAGACAAAGTCCCTTGCCAGGTGTCGTAAAATAGTGTTTAATAAGGATATACAGGAAGTGATCACAACCTTGTATAACTAAAAAGGAGAGAAATTTATGAAAGTAGAACTACAGATTAGTGAAACTTACGAAGAGGAAAAGCTGATTATTCAAGCACCTCAGCCGACAGATAAAGTCCAGAAAGTCATCGAGTTCGCAGAAAATCTTGACCAAAAAGAAACAATCAAAGGAAAGATTGATGATCAAGTCTATCTCGTTAAGATTGGTAAGATACAACGCTTCTATATCGAGAATCGGAAGGTTCTAGCAGAAACAGCAAGTCAGACCTACAACATTGATTTGCGACTCTATCAAGTCCTTGAACTTTTGCCAAGCAATTTTATCCAAATTTCCCAATCAGAAATCATCAATATCGATTCCATCTCTCATCTCAAGCTCACCCCCAACGGCCTAGTAGAAATTTTCTTGAAAAACGAAAGCTTCACCTACTCTTCACGCCGTTACCTAAAAACCATCAAGGAGAAATTAGAACTATGAAAAAACAAGTATTTCACGACGCAGCTACTGGTGTTCTTATCGGTCTCATCCTCTCTATCATCTTTTCACTCATTTATGCACCAAATACCTACGCACCATTAAATCCTTACTCTATCATCGGCCAAGCGATGGCTCAGCATCAGGTTCACGGTGCCCTGGTCTTGCTCTACTGTACACTTATTTGGGCAGCTATCGGTATGCTCTTCAACTTTGGCAACCGCTTATTCAGCCGTGACTGGAGCATGCTTCGTGCCACTCTGACTCATTTCTTCCTTATGCTGGCTGGCTTTGTCCCACTAGCAACTCTGGCAGGTTGGTTTCCTTTTCACTGGATCTTCTATCTCCAACTCATTATCGAGTTTGCGATTGTCTATCTCATTATCTGGGCTATTCTCTATAAAAGAGAGGCTAAAAAAGTAGATCACATCAATCAACTCTTAGAGCATAGAAAGTGAGAGTGCTGATACAACTGCCTAAGATAATAAAAAAGCTAAGCCTAAGCTTAACTTTCCAACTCATACAAATCTGCAATAATTGCTGCAACACGTTTGATATCTCCCAGCATGCCTCGCATTTCAAAATCGGCTAATACAGGGAAACCAAAACGTTGACTGTATTGCTTAGCTGTCAGGCAGTATTGGTTATTAAAGTTACGATTTCCTGAACCAACCACACCAAAACACTTACTAGCATTATCACCATAGGCGATAAAATCCCCCACTGGTGTCGTCAAAATCTCAACATCTCCATTATCCACGCCATTCCCACCTTCGAGGTAGGTTGGCAAAAAAGCGACATAGGGATGGTCCATTTCATAGAAATCTTGGCCTTCCTTGACCAAATCCTTGATATGAATCTTTTGGACCTCAATTCCCTCGTACTGGGATAAGAGATAGTCTTTCAAGCGTGTCACAAAACTTTCAGTATTGCCACTCAGACTAATATAAACTAAAGAAATTGTCTTCATATATACCTCCATGATTTTATGTATAATCGAAAAATAACTACCAAGATTGTAACTTGATAGTTATTTTTTGTCAATACTTAGGCAAGATCTTCTGTTTCCTCTTCTTCAGCCAAGGCTTTTTGCTGACGCCACATCTTATAGAAGACAAGGGCTAGGAAGAGAACATTGATGACGATATAGAGAATGCTAACGGCTTGTGAAATAACACTTATCCCTAAACGCATGGTCTCATCGTGAACTAACTGCACAGCATCTTGTAAAGTCACATAGCTATAAATCGAACCAATAATGGCTAGCAAAACATAGCCGACATAAGTATAGTTTGCATATTGCAAATTCTTACGAACAAGGAAGACAATAGCTACTACCACTAAAATAGCAGATAGCACAATCAAGACCATATTAAAAATAGAATGAGTTGATTCTGCTACTCTATAGGTGTAATTAAGCTGGTCTTCTAATTGCTGAGCACTGACCCCTGCAACTTGTTTTTGAGCAGCACGAAGGGCTTCTTTACTAGGTAAAGGACTCAACATTCCAAACAGAGACATAGCTGAAATAAGAGCAGACAAGATTAGCAAGACCCATAGATAAATTGGTTTCTTTTTCATGATAGAACCTCCTGATGTTATTATTGATATTATAGCACTTTTTGTAAAGGGATACAAATATTATAGTGTAGTTTCTACCTGTTTTCGGTAGGCTTTTGGCGATTTTCCGCACAATTTTCGGAACACTTTATAGAAATATCCAACATTACTGTAACCAACAGCATAACAAATATCTTCGATGCTGTCACTAGTTGAAAGCAAGAGTTGCTGGGCAGCCTTAATACGTTGTTTGTTTAAAAGCTCTGCGAAGGTCGAATTGGTTTCACGCTTAATCAACTGCCCCAGATAGACAGGATTGATAAAGAGATCCTTACTGATATCCTTGAGGGAAAGTTCTTTCTGATAATCACGCCCAATGACTTCCAACACACTGACCACATTTTCATTCATTCGATATTGCCCAAAGAATCGAGTCAGAGTTTCCTTGATATAAGGAACCAATTCATCGAAGGATTGAATAGCATGAATGGTTTTGACAATGTCCGTCATATCATCAGCTTTGAGATGTTCAAACAAATGAAAGACATCCATGACAAACTGGATAAAAAGCTGTTTGGTAATCGGAACACGCGGCGTATTTTCAAGAACCACCTTCTCCAAAAGGTTCAACTCTTCCACGATTTGATTGAGATTCCCCTGAATGATAACCCTATAAATCGGTTCGTAGTAGGTAAAGAGACTCTCAGACTGTTGTAGATTTACAGAGCCGTAAAAGAGGGCTTTCTCAGCATTCAGCTTCCAGCGTTCAAAGTGTTCTTGATAAGGAGCTTCAAAGGGAGTAACGACTAAACCATCTAGGAGTTGATCAGAAATAAAAATCTGCCAGTCTTGACCCAAGACATAGTAGGGAATGGTGAAGGAACCTTGTTTTTCCTTGGATAGACCTATCCACCAATTCTCCTTACCTCCTAGATAACTAACAAATCCAGCCTCGTCTAAATCTTGACTGAGGATCTGACTTTTCTTTCCTCTCTCGCCGAGCTGACCTGCAATCTTCTCCAGTAGATTTCCCAACTCTACCTTATCAACAGGTTTGACCAGATAGTCCACCACACTAAGGTTCATTGCTCTTTTTACATAATCAAACTCCTGATAACCTGAGAGCAGGATATAGGCAGCATCTGGTAAGATTTCTTTCATCTCCCGAATCATATCAAGCCCTGTTTTGTCGGGCATATTGACATCGGAAATGACTACATCGACAGGATTTTCCCGAACATATTCCATGGCTTCATCAGCATGACTGGCTGTTGCGACGACCTCCATATCCCACTTATCAAAAGGAATCAAACGTTTCAGACCTTCTGTCACCATGTACTCATCATCTACTAATAATACTTTATACATTTTCTCCCTTTCTACTCATCTTGAATTGTAATACGATACTGAACACCTGCTTGCTCCGCAGACTCTATAGTAATGGCATAGCGATCCCCAAAATAGAGCACAAAACGCTCATGGACATTGACAATCCCGATAGACTGCTTTTGTTCACTATAACTGGCTTGGTGTTCAAAATGTCTCTGACTTAACTTTTCTCGGATATCGACCAGCTTTTCAGTCGACATTCCACGGCCATTATCTACCACCAAAATTTCTACAAAACCATCCTGTTTAAGCGCCTTGATGCTAATCACATTATCTGTCCGTCTGTGGTCAACACCATGCGCGAAATAATTTTCTACCAGCGGTTGCAAGGTAAACTTGGGAATCTTCATATTCTCTAACTCTGTATCTATCTTGAAACCATAGGCAATGGACTTGGGATAGCGAACCATGCAGAGATAGCTGTATTTACGGCAAAATTCTAATTCCTGTTTGAGAAGAGTTTCTCTTTCGTCAGAAATATTGTTACGCAAGAGACTACTGAACTCATAAATGATATCTGCCAACTCATCTTGACTCTGCATGACTGCATACATGCGCAAGAACTCCAGCGTATTGTACATAAAATGAGGATTGATTTGAGCCTGTAAGGCTCGCATATTGGCATCTTTTTGACTAAGCTCTAACTGATAAATATCATGGATATTCTTTTCCAAGCGATCCAACATATCATTGGTGGTCTCTGCGATTAAGAGCAATTCCTGATCCTTTTCAAGCGT
Source organism: uncultured Streptococcus sp. (assembly GCA_963521035.1). Taxonomy (GTDB): domain Bacteria; phylum Bacillota; class Bacilli; order Lactobacillales; family Streptococcaceae; genus Streptococcus. The sequence goes on along the minus strand of CAUQTL010000005.1, from coordinate 10,528 downwards.
ATCGATGCGAAGACCTTCTTCCCCTTGGGCAATAGCTTGAATAGAATCCACCAAATCCACTACCTGCTTTTGGTAGTTCGCAAAGGTCTTCCTCAAAGTCAGATAGAGAATGACAATAAAGAGAAGGCTCAAACCCACAATCAAAGCAGAGCTGGCAACTGTTCCTTGTAAAACAAAGTTTTTAGGAACTGCCACCTGAACCTGATATCCATGAGAAGTCATACCAACAAACCAGTTCTCATGTTCCCTATTGACCCTCTCACCAATATGAAAAATCTCCGTATCAAATGGTGATGTCACAGTAACAGCCATCGGAATATGACCTCGGGTATTGTCAATGGCATGATATAAAACTTCTGGATCCAAGGAGATGTATATCACTCCTATAGATTGATCCGTTGCTGGATCCAGAACTGGAATTCCAAAACTATTGGCCTCTGGTTTAAAGGCCTCAGCTGGCAAGACATGACCACTTCTTTTATCCCTTGTTGAAACATAAACTTCTTTAAAATCCTGCAAGACGATTGCAACACCCGTTATAGAGTCATTTTGGACATAAAGATCATCAATGTTTTCATACAGAGAAATAGAAGTTGACGAAGCTGCTTGATGCTCCAACAGCCAATAGAAATACTCAGAAGTTGACAAGCTAAAGTACTTATAAACCCCTTGTATCCGGTCTTGATTGGCTACTAAATCTTGCGCCAGTTGGGCTGACTCCCGATAATAATACTCCACCTCATCGACTGTTCGAGTGGTTACACGTTGGGCTACTCTTTGAGCTTCCTTTTCCCGTGAATCCCAGTCAGCGTAAGAGAGTAAGATTGCAAAACTCGCAATAATAATCATCATCACTGAACTGTAGGTTCTTAGAAGCGTATGTAGCCAAAACTGCTTCATTCTATTTTGTCGCCAATTTTTCATGGATACTTTCATAAACCGGTTCCAACATATCACTGATAAAGAAATGCCACATCCCAATTCCTACAAAGAAGAGAAGAGCAGGCATATAGTAGCCAATTGCCACAAGTAGCACTGTCCCAAGGAGAACCTTAGCCACAGCTGCTAGACTCATAAAGATACCAATCAAAGATAGTTTGAGACTATTTCGATAGGACAAATCAAAATAAACTTGTAATTTCAAAGATACTGTATAGGCCAAAAAGAGCAGGGCAACTACTAGAACATTCAAAAATGTCGCAATCAAATGAACAATAGTCTGATGAGGCAATTGCACCAAGAGATACAAGCCATAGATTAAAATCAAATCCACCCCTAAAAAGCTATAGAAAATCAGGTTGCTTGAGACAAAATTTTGCTTGTAAAGAGACCAAGCTTCCTTTAAACTGTATTCCCGAAAGCTATAACCATGTTCTGCATACAAGCTCATCAAGGTGGCACTAGCCGGCGCTAGACCAAGAATAATCCCTCCTGCCAATGTTAATAGCCAAAAGAAGGCTGTCGCAATCATCCCTAAAAAGAAACGATTAAAGACAAAGTCTAAAAATCTCCCCATGATATCCCCCTAAAAATAACTATGAAACCATTATATCATATTTCAAGCGTTTTCAAAAACTTCTACTATCCATTTACAATCCCACCAAACCATGGTAAAATGAGAATTGTGAAAAAATTATCAGGAGACAATTCATGAAGAAATCTATCTTAACTACACTGCTTTTTGCAGTTCTTTACTTCCTCTGCATGGGGATTGGTGTCCTTTTGGGCAATCTCTTTGACCAAACTGGAAACATGTTTTATGCGCCTGCCTTTACTGCCCTTGTCGGCGGTAGCGCCTATATGATGCTAATCGCAAAAGTTCCGCGTTTTGGAGCCATTACCACTATCGGACTTGTCATTGCCCTCTTTTTCTTGGGAACTAAACACGGTGCCGGTGCCTTTCTTCCTGGAATTATCTGTGGCCTCCTAGCAGATGGAGTAGCTAGCCTAGGAAAATACAAGGACCAAACAAAGAATTTCCTTTCTTTCATTCTCTTTGCCTTTAGTTCAACAGGTCCAATCTTGATTATGTGGATTGCCCCCAAAGCCTATATGGCTACCCTTCTGGCAAGAGGAAAATCCCAAGAATATATCGACCGTATCATGGTTGCTCCAAATCCTGGAACCATCCTTCTATTTATCGCAAGTGTAGTCATCGGAGCCCTATTGGGTGCCTTGATTGGACAAGCCTTGAGTAAAAAATTTGCGCAGAAAATCTAGTCAATAAAAAAGAGCCACACGGCTCTTTTTATTTATGACTCAAGACTTAGTCAAGAAATCTCCCAAGAATTGGATTGCAAAGATAATCAAAATGATAATGATAGTCGCCAATATGGTCACATCGTGATTGTAAGGGTTAATACTCAATGAAAATCAAAGAGCAAACTAGGAAGCTAGCCGCAGGTTGCTCAAAACACTGTTTTGAGATTGGAGATAAGACTGACGAAGTCAGTTACATATACCTACGGCAAGGCAAAGCTGACGTAGTTTGAAGAAATTTTCGAAGAGTATAGCTCCATAAGCGATGGCTACGTTACCAATACCACCAGCTCCAACTGCCCCCGCCATGGCTGTTTCCCCAACAAGGGAAAAAGATCACAGTCGTCACACGAATCAAATCTGGAAGGCCTTCTAGTAAGTCTGGGCTTCCTCGGTTAAAATTTTTTACCTGAAAAACTTCTTTTTTCTAGGGATAAAATCAACCCTATCACACTCACTACTAAAAACACCCACCAACAAAGCCTGATATCTTGTAAAGCTAAGAATGAAAATACAGACATTCCCAAGGGTAATGTTAGGGAAAAAATCATACTCAAGAGATTATTACTCCTAGCTAATACATCCGCACTCAAATTAGACAGTAACAAAGTATCTAATTTAGGCATTGATTTCGACATCAAATACATGACAAAGGCTAAGCAGGCAACACCTACTAGAGGAGAGAAATCTAAAATATTAGCAGTAGCCAGCAAGACAAACAGAATTGCATTGAGCGATAACAAGCTTGAAAAAGACCATTTCCCAAAATAATCATGGGGAGTTAAGCTACCAAGAATAGCTCCTCCCAAGCTAACACATTCAATTAAAAATAGGGCTTGAGCATAGCTGAGATGATAGATAGTATGGTCTAATAAGTAAAAGTGATAAATACCTCCAACAGCTCCTCCCAAAGTATTCATTACCAAAATAACAAGAATAATTTTAAACAAAGATTTACTTTCTCTCTGTCTAAAGATAGCATCCATGTCCACATAGATTGCCTTAACTTGTTGAAGTAAACTAATCGACTTATCCTCTACACTTACAGACAAATGCGTCAATTCTCTTCTATTTTTGAATAAAATGAGAGAAGATAGTAAAAAGAAACCAGCATTCACCATTGCAACAAAAGAAAAATTTTGATGACTGGTTGTGAGTAACCACACTCCTAAAGCTTGACCTCCTAGATTTGATAAATAGGAAACAAACTGAGTAAAGGAATAAGCTTCATAGAGCCTATCTTCCGAAATGTTATGCTGGATAATCGGCATACGCAGGCCTGCTGTATAATCTGATAAAATATCCGAACAGATATTAACCATACAGATAAAAGCAAACGTTACGAAGTTCTGGTCATGAATCACACTAGCAATCAAAAGAAATAGCAGACTTTGCACACAACCAACCCAGATAATTGTCCCTGCTTTATTCCGAGTATGATCCGCCTTAATCCCGACATAAAAAGTAAATAGGAAAGGTAAAATCGTAATCATATTCGCCATAAATACAGCTATATTTTTAAAGGGTAGACTCGCAGCATAAACGATAAATACCAGATTATAAATATAAGCTCCACTTGAGCTCAAAAATCTTGATAAGGTAAGTATCCTAAATAAATGATGTCTTAAGAATAGTTTCATAACAGGCCTTTCTCACATTTCAAAGAGTATTTCATTGAAACCAGTCTAACAAAAAAAGCGGGACTCCCCACTTTTTTGTAATATATTTTTTTCTGAAAATAGAAACTCTAGAGCCTAGAAACTACTAATTATCAATCCACCTACAAGCCTATTTATTTTTCGTCAATCGATGTAATGAGAATATATTACAAATCTTCATTTGAGAGCTGATTTGCAAAATAGTTTTCATAATATCTTGCACCATCTATATATTCTAAATCTTGTAAGATTGTAATGCCTCTCTGGATTTTTTCAAGACCCTTATTTTCTACTTTAAAAATAGTATCATAATACCCTTTAGCAATCATATAAATAATTTTAAGATAGGCTTGAGATTCTGGCAATTCTCGTTTTTCAATCTGAAAGATAAAATAGTCTGCTTTTAATTTATCCTTTTCCTCTATTGCTTTAAAGAGTCCATTAATCAAAATGGTATCAATAGCAATTTTGTTACTAGGTAAGGAGCCTAATAAATCTGTCTTTTGTAACATCTCCCTAGAATATTTAAAATAGAGAGACAGAGGGAACAAAGTAGAAATCGTTGAAAATAATTCCAATTCATAATTTCCCCAGATATCAATAGTAAAAAAATAGTCATAGAGAAAAGTCAGTTCTTCATCCGTTGCCCTTATTTCTGAATCAAAAAACACGAGAAGGCTTTTGATACGAATCATTTGTAAGAGATAGCTTTTTTTAGCACTTGATCTGTACTTTTTAGTCGTCTCTTCATACAAGGATTGGAGAGAATCAATCCCTTCTCTGTCATATAGATCCCAGAGATTTTCTTGAAAAGCCAGGACCTTTTTCTGAGAAAAACCACGTACCAAGTACATAAATTCATTCAAATCAGAGTGGATGTTATCTACGGCAGTAATCAATTTCATAGAGGATAAATCTGCTTCTCCACGCTCAAATTTGCTCAGCATGGAATAAGTAAACTCTCCTCCTGTCGCCTCCTGTAGGGATACATTCCGACTCTTTCTCAATTCTTTAAAAACTTCTCCCAGATTTTGCATATCGACTCCCCACAATTCTTAACTCTCTAACTCGTAAAAGTAACGACTGATAGTAGCTAGTATAGAGAACTTTAAGTCTTGACTGTACCTCAAACTCCTATGAATGATGTATAAATTGCCCAGCTCTTTTTATTTATGGCTCAATTTCTTGGTCAAGAAGTCTCCCAAGAATTGGATCGCAAAGATAATCAAAATGATAATGATGGTTGCCAAGATGGTTACATCGTGATTGTAACGGTTAAATCCATAAGCAATGGCTACGTTACCAATACCACCAGCTCCAACCGCACCAGCCATAGCTGTTTCTCCAACAAGAGAAATCAAGGTCACAGTCGTCACACGGATCAAATCTGGCAGACCTTCTGATAGATAAACACCTACGATGTCCCAGAAGGTCGCTCCGCTCGCTTGAGCCGCCTCAATGACACCACCATCTAGCTCAGCCAAGACAACCTGCACTTGACGGGCAAAGAAGGCAAAGACTGCAAAAGATAGCGGTACGATAGCCGCATTTGGACCAATGCTTGTTCCTACGATTAGATGAGAGAAGGGTGACAAGACTGCCAAGAGAATGATAAATGGTACCGCACGGAAAATAGAGGTAATCTTATCCAAAATCCAAAAAACAACTTTATTTTCCAAGACACCACCTGGCGCTGTCAAGACAAGGAAAAGACCTGCCACTAGTCCCAAGAACCCTCCGATGATGAAGGAAAGAACTGTCATATAGAGGGTTAGGTAGATGGCTGTTCCCCAGCCTGCCTGACCAGCCCAGCCCATTTTATAGACATTTGGTAAATAGGTTTGAATCAATGATTCCATCTTACTGTCCTCCCTTCAATACTTTTAGTTGTACGCCTGCTTGACGAATGGCTTCTTGGGCGCCTGCCAAAGCTGCTTTTTCACCTGACAAGACCACAACTAATTCTCCAACAGGAGTTCCATCGAGTATTTCGATATTTCCATAGAGGATATTAGCCGTTACTTGATAATGCTTGTACAATTCATTCAAAAGTGGCTCGTCTGTTGAAGCACCTGCATACTTGAGTTGCACCAAAAGGCTGTTTTCAGACAAGTGTTCCACGATTTCTTGCTTCTCGATTTTGACCATGGCTTCGTCAATACCTGTAGCTGTTGAGATAAAGTCTTGAGTCAAAGGTTGTTTAGGATCTGAGAAGATTTCAAGGACGCTGCCCTCTTCAATCAAATGCCCATCCTGCATGACTGCCACACGATTGGCAATGTCTTTGACAATCTGCATTTCATGCGTAATCAAGACAACAGTCAAGCCTAATTTTTGGTTCAAATCTTGCAACAAGGCCAAAATCTGCTTGGTTGTCTTAGGATCAAGGGCAGAAGTTGACTCATCTGAAATCAAGATTTTTGGATCATTTGCCAAGGCACGCGCAATGGCTACACGCTGTTTTTGCCCTCCAGATAGTTGTGAAGGGTAGTTTTCAGCACGGTCTGCCAAGCCAACCAAGTCCAACAACTTGGCTACTTTAGCCTTCTTTTCTTCCTTGCTGAGTCCAGAATGTTTGAGGGCAAAGACTACATTCTCCTCTGCTGTCTTTTGGCTCATCAGGTTAAAATGCTGGAAAATCATCCCAATATCTTGACGTTTACGACGCAACTGTTCTGCCGTCAAGGTGACCTTACCATCAAAAATCACATCGTCGTCAATGGTAATTTTCCCTGCAGATGGTTTTTGCAAGAGGTTAATCACCCGTACAAGGGTTGATTTCCCTGCTCCAGAATATCCAACGATTCCGTAGATATCCCCTTCTTGGATGTGAATGGTCACATCCTTGACCGCTGTGATGGTTCTCTTCTTTTGATGAAAAGTCACATCGATCTGATCTAACTTGATAATATCTCTACTCATAGCTTCTAATCAGCTCCTCTACTAATTCAATATGGGTGTAGTAATCGGCAATTCGCACGTTCTCATCTCCACCGTGGTCTCGACTATTGGCATTTCCTAGACCGAAGGCCACCATTGGCACCTCTAGGGCATCAAAGACCGTATGCATAGGCCCTGTCCCCGCTGTCGTCGGCAAGACTGAAACGCCCTGTGGATAGAATTTCTTGGCCAACTCGATTACGTTGAGAATGGCTGGCGCACTCATATCGCTTCGATAGCTCATCTCTCCCAAGGTATAGTATAATTCTACCTTATCAAAGCCATTTTTGTCTAGCTGTTTCCGAATTTTTTCCAGAACATCATGCGGTTCTAGACCAGGAACCAAACGAACCTCTAGCTTAGCACTGGCTTCTGCTGGCAAAATCGTTTTAACCCCTTGTCCTTGATAACCTGACTGAATCCCTTCGATATTGAGAGCAGGTTCAAAAAAGAAACGTTTTAGAAAGGCTGCGCGGTCCTCTTGTAAGAGAGGCAATTCCAAACCATAAATCTGGCTGATTTCCCCTGGATTTCGTTGGGCATAGGTATCCACTAAGGCCAATTCACGTTCATTTGGCTCTTGAACTTCTTCGTACAAACCTTCAACCAAGATACGGCCATCTGCGGCACGAAGAGACTGTAGGGCTTGAAGGAGATACCAAGGAGCTGATTCCACAACTCCTCCATAACTAGAGTGGATATCCACATCCGCACTTTTTACCTTGGCATCAAAGGTCACAATCCCCTTATTTCCACCAGAAATTTCTAACTGCTCCAAGGCATTCTTGGTCCCTTGTTCCCAGACCAACAAATCTGCACCACGGAGTTTATCCGCATGCTTTTCTAGATACTTATCTAGGTCTGTTGAAGCCGATTCCTCCGCTCCCTCCATGATAAAACTGATATTGACAGGCAAATCATCATGGTGCTGCATGTATTTTCTCAAAGCACTCAAACGAGCTGTGATATGACCCTTGTCGTCATCAACCCCACGCCCATACATGAAGCCATTGCGCACTGAAAGAGTAAAGGGATCCTCTGTCCAGATCTGATCCCCATCCGCTGGCACAGTGTCATAGTGGTTATAGAAAATCAGAGTCTTAGCATCTGGACGCGAACTCTTGAAATGCGCCATGACAAAGGGAGCCGTATAAGTCTCATCAATCTCCACTTCAGCCCCAACACGTTTGAAAATCTCACCCAGATAGTTAGCAACTTCTTTGAGCCCCACCTGTTGGGCAAAGACCGACTTCTTAGAAATCAAGGTACGCAAAACCTCAAAATAATGCTGGGCCACATGATCCTTTTCAAATTTTTCAATCTGTTCTTGTTCGCTAGGAAAAACCATATTCTCTCTACCTTTCTATGAACCTATAGTCTTCTTTACAATCCATGCTCTATACAAAAGCAAGAGGTGGAATTTTCTCTCCCACCTCCCTGTTTCTTATTACCAAACTGGTTGATCCAAACCGTCTGATGTTTCTTCGATAACTTTTTTCACGTCATCTGTGTGGTAAGCTGCGATCACTTTCTTGATAGCATCAGCCTTAGGTGATGTTTCCCAATCTTTTTTCGCAACGATGATGTTGTACCATTGTTTTGAGTTTTCATCAGCTTGTTCTTTGAAAAGTGCTTTCTTGTAGTCCAATTTTGCTTCTGTAACGAAGGTATTGTTTACAACGGCAGCGTCAACTGATGACAATGAACGAGCTGTTTGGCTAGCGTCCAATTCAGTGATTTTCAAGTTCTTTGGATTTTCTTTGATGTTGGCAACTGTTGCAAGAGCAGTTCCAGAAACGTCCAATTTAATCAAGCCAGCTGATTGAAGCAAGTAAAGCGCACGGCTTTCATTTGTAGCATCGTTCGGTACAGCGATTTCTCCGTTTGCTGGGATATCTTCTACTTTAGTGTACTTGTTGTCACTTCCATTCAAACCTGAGTAAAGGCGGATTGGAGAGATGTAAGTATCTGCAATCGCTACAAGGTCTTTCCCGTTTTCTTTGTTCCAGTTGTTCAAGAAGTTGTAGTGTTGGAAAGCGTTCAAGTCTACTTCGCCATCAGCAGTTGCCTTGTTTGGTTGTGAGTAGTCTGTGAACTCTGTAAATTCCAAAGTGATACCGTCTTTTTTAACCAATTCTTGGATTTTGTCCCAACGTTTTTCTTCAGAACCGCTACGGTTAACAGTTGCGATTTTAATAGTTGTTGCATTGTCTGCTTTCTTTTCTGAGTTTCCGCAAGCTGCAAGAGCCAAACCTGCGACTGTAGCAAGGGCTGCTACACCAAGCCATTTTTTAATTTTCATGATTCTTTCTCCTTAAAAATAATACCGTACTAGTATCTCACAATTTGTTTGATTTAACAAATTGTTATTAGATAGTCAGATATATAGTTTAAAACTATATCCCTAAAAACTGAGAAATCACCCACCTTACTCAGAATGGATGATTTCAAGAAATTATTTAATATCAGCTTCTGCTGGTAGATAAGTGTCTCCGAAGAATTGTTTAGACAACTTTTCAAGAGTTCCGTCTTTGTAGAGTTCTTGGATACGTTTGTCTACAAATGATTTCAACTCATCTTGACCTTTAGCAAGAAGTGGGTAAACGTAAGGTTGTTGGTCGCTTGGAAGTTCAATAACTTTCAAGTTGTCCAAACCTTGGTTCTTGATAACTGTTTCAACACCGATTTTATCAAAAATTTTATAGTCAAATTGTCCATCGCTCAAACGTCCCATAATTTGTTGGAAATCTGCCTTAGTATAGTTCAGGATAGTTGGGTTATCTGCGTGTTGTTTGTTATATTCTTCCAACTGTTTAGCTGATGTAGTAGCTTGAACAATCTCTGTCGATTTTCCACCGATATCAGCGAGAGACTTGATGCTAGAGTCGTCTTTCTTCACTACAAGGACATTAGGGTTTTGGGCAATTGGTGCGGCATAGAGGTATTTCTCCGCACGTTCTTTAGTGTAGCTAAGATTGTTGACAGCCATATTGTAACGGTCAGCGTCAAGACCAGCAAATACACCTGACCATTCTGTCTTTTCAAACTTAACATCATACTTGTCAGAATCTTTAAAGATAGCGCGAACGACTTCAATCTCGTAACCAGTCAATTCACCATTTTCTTCATAGATAAATGGTTTTGGTGAGCCATTGGTTGCAACGATAATTTCTTTCTTGCTAGCTGCTTCTCCTTCTTTCTTAGCACCACCTGAGCAAGCTGCTAGAACGCCTGCAGCAACAAGCCCTAGGGCAGCAAGAGATGAGTATTTAACGATTTTTTTCATGTCATTTCCTCCAAAATAGAATACCTTATAATCTTAACAGAAAAAGAGCATTTACGCCATTATATGATATCTATCTCTGTGATAGGTTTTCTTTATGGCTAATTTATACTCAATGAAAATCAAAGAGCAAACTAGGAAGCTAGCCGCAAGCTGTACTTGAGTACGGTAAGGCGACGCTGACGTGGTTTGAATTTGATTTTCGAAGAGTATTAAAAGACCAAACGCAAGACGGCAATCAAGACTACTCCAAAGAGAACTGTGCCGACTAGATTGCGATAACGAAAGGCTACCCAAGCTGTTGGAAAGACGGCTAAGAAATCCAGCCATTTGATTTGAGGAAGGCTCCCAACCTTACCTGTTACTACGCTTGAAAGAATCAAGGCAA
>CAUQTL010000004.1:0-43753 GCA_963521035.1 uncultured Streptococcus sp. | reverse complement strand
TGCACTTAAAGGGCAAGGACTCTAAGATGCAGGGACAAATCATTAAAGCCTTGGCTGGGTTCTACTATGTAGAGAGTGATGGCAAGGTTTATCAAACACGAGCGCGTGGAAATTTCCGTAAAAAAGGTCACACCCCTTACGTTGGGGACTGGGTAGATTTTTCTGCCGTGGAAAATTCAGAAGGCTATATCCTCAAGATTCATGAACGGAAAAACAGTCTGGTCCGTCCGCCTATTGTTAATATTGACCAAGCTGTGGTGATCATGTCTGTCAAGGAACCTGATTTTAACAGCAATTTGCTGGATCGCTTCTTGGTTCTTTTGGAGCACAAGGACATCCATCCCATCGTCTATATTTCCAAAATGGACCTACTGGAAGATAGGTCAGAATTGGATTTTTACCAGCAGACCTATGGTGATATCGGCTACGACTTTGTGACCAGTAAAGAGGAACTCCTGCCTTTATTAACAGGCAAGGTTACGGTCTTTATGGGGCAGACAGGTGTTGGGAAGTCAACACTTCTCAATAAAATCGCACCAGACCTCAATCTTGAAACAGGAGAAATTTCAGACAGTCTGGGTCGCGGGCGCCACACTACTCGAGCAGTTAGTTTTTATAATCTCAATGGAGGTAAAATCGCAGACACACCAGGTTTTTCATCATTGGATTATGAAGTATCAACGGCGGAAGACCTCAATCAGGCCTTTCCAGAGATTGCTAGTGTCAGCCGAAACTGCAAATTCCGCACTTGTACCCATACCCATGAGCCGTCCTGTGCAGTGAAACCGGCAGTAGAAGAGGGTGCCATTGCCACCTTCCGTTTTGACAACTACCTGCAATTCCTCAGTGAGATTGAAAATCGCAGAGAAACCTATAAAAAAGTCAGCAAAAAAATTCCAAAATAAGGAGAAACCTATGTCTCAATACAAGATTGCTCCGTCAATTCTGGCAGCAGATTATGCCAACTTTGAACGTGAAATCAAACGTCTAGAAGCAACTGGTGCAGAATATGCCCATATCGATATCATGGATGGGCACTTTGTGCCACAAATCAGTTTTGGTGCAGGTGTGGTCGAAGCTCTTCGCCCTCATAGTAAGATGGTCTTTGACTGCCACTTGATGGTAGCTAATCCAGAGCATCATCTGGAAGATTTTGCGCGTGCGGGAGCAGATATCATCAGTATCCATGTGGAAGCAACGCCTCATATTCATGGTGCCCTCCAAAAAATTCGTTCACTCGGTGTCAAGCCATCTGTTGTTATCAATCCTGGTACGTCTGTTGAGGCGATTAAGCACGTACTTCATCTAGTTGACCAAGTTTTAGTCATGACGGTTAATCCAGGTTTTGGTGGGCAAGCCTTTCTACCAGAGATCATGGATAAGGTCCGTGAATTGGTTGCTCTTCGTGATGAAAAAGGCTTGAATTTTGAAATCGAAGTGGATGGCGGGATTGATGACCAAACTATTGCCCAAGCCAAAGAAGCTGGTGCGACCGTTTTTGTAGCAGGTTCCTATGTCTTTAAGGGAGATGTCAATGAGCGAGTACAAACTCTCAGAAAACAACTGGACTAGGGTTGCCGTTTTTGCAGGTGGAGATCGTGGTCATTATCGGACGGACTTTGATGCTTTTGTTGGTGTGGATAGAGGCTCGCTCTGGGTCTTGGAGGAAAACCTACCTCTTGCTCTAGCGGTTGGAGATTTTGATTCTGTCACTGTAGAAGAGCGACAGGTGATTCAAAAACGTGCCCAGTATTTTGTCCAAGCCCGACCAGAAAAGGATGATACAGATCTGGAATTGGCTCTCTTAACCATCTTTGAGCAAAATCCTCAGGCTCAGGTTACTATTTTCGGTGCTTTGGGTGGCCGTATTGATCACATGCTGGCCAATGTTTTTCTTCCTAGCAATCCCAAGTTGGCGCCTTATATGCGCCAGATAGAAATTGAGGATGGACAAAATTTGATTGCCTATTGTCCAGAAGGGACCAGTCAGCTAGAACCCCGTTTAGACTACGACTATCTAGCTTTTATGCCGGTTCGGGATAGCCAGCTGACCATTCTTGGAGCCAAGTATGAGTTAACTGAGGAAAATTTTTTCTTTAAAAAAGTGTACGCTTCTAACGAATATATAGATAGGGAAGTTTCGGTGACTTGCCCAGATGGCTATGTGGTCGTGCTGCATAGCAAGGACAGGAGGTAGGATGGAAAGTTTACTTGTTCTATTATTGATTGCCAACCTAGCTGGTATCTTTCTGATTTGGCAAAGGCAGGATAAGCAGGAAAAATATCTGACCAAGAGCTTGGAGGATCAGGCAGATCACTTGTCAGACCAGTTGGATTACCGTTTTGAACAAGCAAGACAAGCCAGTCAGTTAGATCAAAAAGACTTGGAAGTAGCTGTCAGCGACCGTTTGCAAGAAGTGCGAATTGAATTGCACCAAGGTCTGACTCAGATCCGTCAAGAAATGACAGATAATCTCTTGCAAACTAGAGATAAGACCGACCAACGTCTTCAAGCCTTGCAAGAATCAAATGAGCAACGTTTGGAACAAATGCGCCAGACGGTCGAGGAAAAGTTGGAAAAGACCTTGCAGACGCGCTTGCAGGCTTCCTTTGAGACAGTTTCCAAACAACTGGAGTCTGTCAATCGTGGCCTTGGAGAAATGCAGACTGTTGCCCGTGATGTCGGCGCCCTCAACAAGGTTCTCTCTGGAACCAAGACGCGAGGGATTCTGGGAGAATTGCAACTGGGGCAAATTATTGAAGATATCATGACCCCTGCCCAGTATGAACGAGAATTTGCAACGGTTGAAAACTCCAGTGAACGAGTGGAGTATGCCATTAAGTTGCCCGGACAAGGCGACCAGGAATACGTCTACCTACCAATTGACTCCAAGTTTCCACTGGTAGATTATTACCGCTTAGAAGAAGCCTATGAAGCGGGTGACAAGGACGAGATCGAACGCTGTCGTAAGTCGCTCCTAGCCAGCGTCAAACGCTTTGCCAAGGATATCAAGAGCAAGTACATAGCACCGCCTCGGACGACCAATTTTGGAATCTTGTTTGTTCCGACAGAAGGTCTCTACTCAGAAATCGTCCGCAATCCGGTCTTCTTTGATGATTTGAGACGGGAAGAGCAGATTATTGTCGCAGGTCCAAGTACCCTATCAGCCCTGCTTAACTCTCTATCAGTTGGCTTCAAGACTCTCAATATCCAAAAGAGTGCCGACCATATCAGTAAGACTCTTGCCAGCGTCAAGACCGAGTTTGGCAAGTTTGGTGGTATTCTGGTCAAGGCACAAAAGCATCTCCAACATGCCTCTGGCAATATTGATGAATTATTAAACCGTCGTACCACAGCTATCGAGCGGACGCTCCGTCACATTGAGTTGTCAGAAGGTGAGCCTGCGCTTGATTTACTCCATTTCCAAGAAAATGAGGAAGAATATGAAGATTAGTCACATGAAAAAAGATGAGCTGTTTGAAGGCTTTTACCTAATCAAGTCAGCTGACCTGAGGCAAACTCGAGCTGGGAAAAACTACCTAGCCTTTACCTTCCAAGATGATAGTGGCGAGATTGAAGGGAAACTCTGGGATGCCCAACCTCATAACGTTGAGGTCTTTACCGCAGGTAAGGTTGTCCACATGAAAGGACGCCGAGAAGTTTATAACAACACCCCTCAGGTCAATCAAATTACCCTTCGCCTGCCTCAGCCTGGTGAACCCAATGATCCAGCTGATTTCAAGGTCAAGTCGCCAGTTGATGCCAAGCAAATCCGTGACTATATGTCGCAAATGATTTTCAAAATTGAAAATTCTGTCTGGCAACGAATTGTTCGAAAGCTCTACACCAAGTATGATAAGGAATTTTACTCCTATCCAGCTGCCAAGACCAACCATCATGCCTTTGAAACAGGTTTGGCCTATCATACTGCGACCATGGTGCGCTTGGCAGATGCTATTAGCGAAGTCTATCCTCAACTCAATAAGAGTCTGCTCTATGCGGGAATTATGCTGCATGACTTGGCTAAAGTCATTGAGTTGACGGGACCAGATCAGACCGAATACACAGTTAGAGGCAATCTCCTTGGGCATATTGCTCTAATTGATAGCGAAATTACCAAGACAGTTATGGAACTCGGTATCGATGATACCAAGGAAGAAGTCGTTCTGCTTCGTCACGTCATCCTCAGTCACCATGGCTTACTTGAGTATGGAAGTCCAGTCCGTCCACGCATTATGGAAGCAGAGATTATCCATATGATTGACAATCTGGATGCAAGCATGATGATGATGTCAACTGCTCTTGCTTTGGTGGATAGAGGAGAGATGACCAATAAAATCTTCGCTATGGACAATCGTTCTTTCTATAAACCAGATTTAGATTAACAATTTAAGAAAAATGAGCATTTTTTAGGATAAGAATGTTCGTTTTTTTATGTGAATATGGTATAATAGATAAAATATCAAAATTAAATGAAGTGGGAAATAGAAATGAAATTAAGAAGAAGTGATCGGATGGTTGTCATTTCCAACTATTTGATTAATAATCCTTATAAATTAACTAGTCTCAATACTTTTGCTGAAAAGTATGAATCTGCTAAATCATCCATCTCAGAGGATATCGTGATTATCAAACGAGCCTTTGAGGAAATCGAAATTGGTCACATCCAGACTGTAACTGGGGCTGGCGGAGGTGTTATCTTTACACCGTCTATTTCGAGTCAGGATGCTAAGGAAATGGTTGAAGACTTGCGTGCCAAGTTGTCAGAAAGTGACCGTATCTTGCCAGGTGGTTATATCTACCTGTCTGATTTGCTTAGCACACCAGCTATCTTGAAAAATATTGGTCGCATTATTGCCAAGAGCTTTATGGACCAAAAAATTGATGCGGTTATGACAGTAGCGACTAAGGGTGTTCCACTTGCAAATGCAGTTGCCAATGTCCTCAATGTTCCTTTTGTTATTGTGCGCCGCGACCTGAAAATTACCGAAGGTTCAACTGTCAGCGTCAACTATGTATCCGGTTCAAGTGGTGACCGTATCGAGAAAATGTTCCTTTCAAAACGTAGTCTCAAGGCAGGCAGCCGTGTCTTGATTGTGGATGACTTCTTGAAAGGTGGCGGAACTGTCAATGGGATGATCAGCCTCTTGCGTGAGTTTGATTCAGAATTGGCAGGTGTAGCAGTCTTTGCGGATAATGCTCAAGAAGAACGCGAAAAGCAGTTTGACTACAAGTCACTCTTGAAGGTAACCAATATTGATGTCAAGAACCAAGCCATCGATGTTGAGGTTGGTAATATCTTTGACGAAGATAAATAAGAGATAGAACTAAAGGTTGGAACGATTGTCCCAGCCTTTCTTTGCAAATAGAATAGAAGGAAACTTATGAAAACACCATTTATCAATAAAGAAGACTTAGAAAAGATTGTTGCCGAGTTCCCGACTCCCTTTCACTTGTATGATGAGAAGGGAATTCGTGAGAAGGCAAGAGCTGTCAACCAAGCCTTTTCGTGGAATAAGGGCTTTAAGGAATATTTTGCAGTTAAGGCTACTCCAACACCAGTTATCTTGAAAATTCTCCAAGAGGAAGGCTGTGGTGTGGACTGCTCTAGTTATGTAGAGCTTTTGATGAGTCATAAGCTGGATTTCCCTGGTTCTGAAATTATGTTCTCTTCAAACAACACGCCAGATAAGGAATATGCCTATGCGCGTGAATTGGGTGCGACCATTAACTTGGATGCCTTTGAAGATATTGAACACCTGGAGCGAGCAGCAGGCATTCCAGAAATCATTTCTTGTCGTTACAATCCTGGAGGTGTTTTTGAGCTAGGAACAGATATTATGGACAATCCTGGAGAAGCCAAGTTTGGCATGACCAAGGACCAGCTCTTTGAAGCTTTTGCCATATTGAAGGAAAAAGGAGCTAAGACTTTTGGGATTCACTCCTTCCTAGCGTCCAATACCGTGACCCATCTCTATTATCCAGAGTTGGCTCGTCAGCTTTTTGAATTGGCTGTTGAAATCAAGGAAAAGTTGGGCATTTCGCTAGACTTTATCAATCTTTCTGGCGGTATTGGTGTCAACTATCGTCCAGACCAGGAGCCAAATGATATTGCCTTGATTGGTGAGGGAGTTCGTAAGGTGTATGAAGAGGTCCTTACGCCAGCAGGTCTTGGTCAAGTCAAGATTTTCACCGAATTGGGTCGCTTTATGTTAGCACCTCACGGTGCTTTGGTCACAAGAGTTACCCATAAGAAGAAAACCTACCGTACCTATCTAGGTGTGGATGCATCGGCAGTCAACCTCATGCGTCCAGCCATGTACGGAGCCTACCACCATATTACCAATCTGACACATCTAGAAGGACCAGCTGAAGTGGTAGATGTGGTCGGTTCACTCTGTGAAAACAATGATAAATTTGCAGTGAATCGCGAATTGCCTCATACAGAAATCGGTGATTTGCTGATAATTCATGATACAGGTGCCCACGGTTTTTCAATGGGTTACCAGTACAACGCCAAACTTCGTTCTGCGGAAATCCTCTATACCGAAGAAGGTAAGGCCCGTCAAATCCGCCGTGCAGAGCGCCCTGAGGACTACTTTGCAACCTTGTATGGCTTTGATTTTGAAGAATAAAATGATAAGTAATTGAAAATGAAATTGAAAAACAGATTGCTTTCTAAAAAATAGGCAAAAATCTTGTTTTTCCTTCAAGTCGTGATATAATAAAACTATAAAACGTTTTCAAGGAAGGTAACGATATGTCTGAAGAAACAATTGATTATGGACAAGTGACAGGAATGGTGCATTCGACAGAAAGCTTTGGGTCAGTAGATGGGCCTGGTATTCGCTTTATTGTCTTTTTGCAGGGCTGTCACATGCGTTGCCAGTATTGCCACAACCCTGACACTTGGGCTATGGAGTCCAATAAATCACGTGAACGGACGGTAGATGATGTCTTGACAGAGGCCTTGCGCTACCGCGGTTTCTGGGGAAATAAGGGCGGTATTACAGTCAGTGGAGGAGAAGCCCTTTTGCAGATTGATTTCCTGATTGCCCTCTTCACTAAGGCTAAGGAACAAGGAATCCACTGTACCTTGGATACCTGTGCCCTTCCTTTCCGTAATAAACCACGTTACCTTGAGAAGTTTGACAAACTCATGGCTGTCACTGACTTGGTCCTCTTGGATATCAAGGAAATCAACGAAGAACAGCACAAGATTGTCACTAGCCAAACCAATAAAAATATCTTGGCCTGTGCCCAGTATCTATCAGATATTGGAAAACCTGTCTGGATTCGCCACGTGCTAGTTCCAGGTTTGACAGATAGAGACGATGACTTGATTGAACTTGGTAAGTTCGTCAAGACCCTCAAAAATGTTGATAAGTTTGAAATTCTACCTTATCACACCATGGGTGAGTTCAAGTGGCGTGAACTGGGAATTCCATATTCCCTCGAAGGGGTTAAACCACCAACAGCAGATCGCGTCAAGAACGCTAAGAAACTCATGGATACCGAAAGTTACCAAGACTATATGAAACGTGTACATGGATAAAAAAGAAGCCTGATGGAAACATCGGGCTTTTGATACTCAATGAAAATCAAAGAGCAAACTAGGAAGCTAGTCGCAGGCTGCTCAAAACAGTGTTTTGAGGTTGTGGATAGAACTGACGAAGTCAGTAACCATACCTACGGCAAGGCGAAGCTAACGTGGTTTGAAGAGATTTTCGAAGAGTATGACTTGCAAAAAAGACTTAGCAAACCAGCTAAGCCTTTTTCTTCTTATCTCGAACGTTGTTTTCCAGCGTTGCGATTTTTGTGTTTTTTCTTGCTTGTGATAGCAGTTGGTTGTTCAGGAGTAACGTCTTTTCGTCCACTTGGTGTAGAGAAAGCACGTGCTTTTGGTGGGTTCTTGGCTAGTTCTTCACGGACTTTTTTGCGAAGTTTTGGACGAACGATATAGTTGACGATGAACTGTTGGAGAATCATCATGAAACCACCGACAACCCAGTAAAGTGTAACACTAGCTGGTGAGAAGAGGGAGAAGACGACAATCATGAGTGGGCTCATGTAAATCATTTTCTTGATTTGTTCTCTTTGCATTTCATCTTCTACTCCGTGAAGTGAAAGGAGCGATTGAAGATAGTAAAGGACACCAGCGCAGGCAACCAAAATCATACTTGGAGAACCTAGAGGAATTCCTAGGTAGCTTGCTTGAGCAACCCCTTCAGTGTGTTGGGCAGCAAAGTAGATAGCAGAGAAGAAAGGCATTTGAAGGAGGATAGGGAAACATCCTACACCACCAAACATGCTGATGCCGTGCTCTTTTTGAGCGGCAAAGAGGGCTTGTTGGGCTTCTAGTTTTTCTTCTTGAGTGGTTGCTTCTTTGAGACGAGTTTGGTGTGGTTCAAGGACGTGTTTGAGGGCGTTCATCTTTTCAGAGTGAAGTGTCGCCTTCCATGATTGGTAAATACCAAGTGGCAAGATGATCAAGCGCACGATAATGGTCACGATAATGATAGCGACACCAAAGCCTAGACCTTTATCAGTAGCGAAGTACTTGATAGCTTCTCCCATCGGGGCACCTAAGAAATCCCAAACGGGACCAATTGGCTTACCTGTTGCTTTATCAATTTGAACGCAACCTGTCAAGACTAATAGCATAGCTACTCCCATAGCTGAGAGTGCAAAACGTTTAATAGTTTTCAATTTGTTCATTCCTTCTTTTAAAAATAATACCTTTCTATTCTACTGTTTTTTTACAAAATATACAATAGTTCTAGAGACCTAATTTGCGATTTTAAAGTCAGGGTAGGGAGGAAAGTTGCTCAGTTTGACATCTAAGTAGCTGACTTTTGAAAAAGGTGTCGGTCCTTTGCGGATTTCTTGGATAAATTTTGCCATGGTAGCAGATGAGTCTGCTTGGGCTAAAATTTCCACTGTGCCATCGTCGTTATTCCATACCCGACCTGTGATGCCACCAATTTCAAGTGCCAAGCTGTAAACACCCCAACGAAAGCCGACTCCTTGTACCCTACCTTGGGCAATCATTCTAACCTTTTGCATACCAAACCCCTTTGATTGTGTTATAATATTTCTATGACTATTATAACCTCAAAAGCCAATTCTGTGGTAAAAAATGCCAAGAAATTACACCAAAAAAAATACCGCAAGTCTGCCTATTTGATTGAAGGCTGGCACTTGTTTGAAGAAGCTGTCCAAGCTGGAGTGACGATTGAAAAAATCTTTGCTATAGAAAATTACCGAGATCAGTTAGCTGCTTTTCCGCAAACTGTCTGGGTATCAGAGGATATTTTGCTAGATTTGGCGGATTCTCAGACTCCACAGGGAATTGTTGCCGTGGTTCAAAAAGAAGAAGTAGGGCAAGCTGACTTTAGTCAGGGCAAGTTCTTGTTTTTGGAAGATGTGCAAGATCCTGGTAATGTGGGAACTATCATTCGAACTGCGGATGCAGCAGGCTTTACTGGAGTAATTGTTTCAGATAAGTCGGCAGATATCTACAGTCTCAAGACCTTACGTTCCATGCAAGGCAGTCATTTTCATCTGCCCATTTACCGGATGTCTAGTCAAGCGCTTCTTAAGGAGACCAAAGAGGCAGCTATCCCAGTGCTGGCAACAACCCTATCTAAAGATTCTGTTGATTACAGAGAACTGCCTCCTATAGAAAATTTTGTACTAGTTATGGGGAATGAGGGTCAAGGAATTAGTCCCCTCATGGCTGAAAGTGCAGACCAGTTGATTCACATTAGCATGAAGGGGCAGGCAGAGAGTTTGAATGTTGCCGTTGCAGCCGGTATTTTAATTTTCCATTTAAGCTAATTTTAACTTTCTTTGTTATAATCAAGGAAAGATGTTCATAGAAAAGGAGAAAAGATGAATCACACTATTATTCACGACCGCGCAGGTCTCAATCAATTTTACGCTAAGGTTTATGCCTTTGTTGGTCTGGGAATCGGATTATCCGCTTTGGTATCAGGCCTTATGTTAACGGTCTTTCAATCTCAGTTGGTTTACTTTTTGATGCAGGGACGTCTCTGGTTGACCATTGCTACTTTTGCAGAGCTAGCACTAGTCTTCGTTGCTAGTAACATGGCCTTAAAGAATAGTCCAGCGGCTCTTCCAGTATTTTTACTTTACTCTGTTTTAAACGGCTTTACACTCAGTTTTGTGGTGGCCTTCTATACTCCGGGCACAGTTTTATCTGCCTTTGTGTCGAGCGCCCTTCTCTTCTTTGTCATGGCGGCAGTTGGCATGTTTACCAAGAAAGATTTGAGTGGACTTGGTCGGGCTATGATGGCGGCTCTTATCGGTTTGCTGATTGCCATGGTAGTTAATGTTTTCTTGGCTAGCGGTTTCTTTGATTATATGATTAGCGTAGCCATGGTTTTGGTTTTCTCAGGGTTGATTGCTTGGGACAACCAAAGGATTCGCCTTGCTTATGAACAATCACAAGGCCGTGTAGCGACAGGTTGGGTTGTGTCAATGGCTCTCAGTATCTATCTTGATTTTATCAATCTTTTCCTAAGTATTCTACGTATCTTTGGTCGCAATGACTAGAAGGTCCCTAACATCAGTGTTCGAAGGAGCACTGATTTTTTTCGTATTTGCTCTTTTCTTTTCTTGGAAATAGGTGTATAATGCTTTTAATTAATTTTTTGAGGAGTAGTTTATGAAGAAAAGTTTTATTCATCAACAAGAAGAGATTTCCTTTGTCAAAAACACTTTTACCCAGTATTTGAAAGATAAGTTAGAAGTTGTCGAAGTTCAAGGTCCTATCTTGAGCAGGGTCGGCGACGGGATGCAGGATAATTTATCGGGTGTGGAGAATGCCGTATCGGTCAAGGTTCTCCAAATCCCTGATGCTACTTATGAAGTTGTGCACTCACTTGCTAAATGGAAACGCCATACTTTGGCCCGTTTTGGTTTCGGTGAGGGAGAAGGTCTTTTTGTCCACATGAAGGCTCTTCGTCCAGACGAAGATTCGCTTGATGCGACTCACTCTGTTTATGTTGACCAGTGGGACTGGGAGAAGGTTATCCCAAATGGTAAGCGTAACATCGCTTATCTAAAAGAAACCGTTGAGAAGATTTATAAGGCCATTCGCCTGACAGAGCTAGCTGTTGAAGCTCGCTATGACATCGAATCAATCTTGCCAAAACAAATCACTTTTATCCACACAGAAGAGTTGGTAGAACGCTACCCAGATTTGACACCAAAAGAGCGTGAAAATGCTATTTGTAAAGAATTTGGAGCAGTATTCTTGATCGGTATCGGTGGTGAATTACCAGACGGTAAACCGCACGATGGACGTGCACCAGACTACGATGACTGGACGAGCGAATCTGAAAATGGTTACAAGGGTCTGAATGGCGATATTCTTGTTTGGAATGAGTCTCTGGGGGGAGCCTTTGAGTTGTCTTCTATGGGAATCCGTGTAGATGAAGAAACGCTTCGTCGTCAGGTTGCCATTACAGGTGATGAAGACCGTTTGGAATTGGAATGGCACAAGGCTTTGTTGAACGGCCTATTCCCATTGACAATCGGTGGGGGAATTGGACAATCTCGGATGGCTATGTTCCTACTTCGCAAGAAACACATCGGAGAAGTGCAAACAAGTGTTTGGCCTCAAGAAGTCCGCGATACTTACGAAAATATTTTGTAGAGAATCGAACCGTAAGGTTCGGTTTTCTTTCTCTTTTCGCCCATAATTTGGTATAATAAACGGTATGAAAATCGTATCAGGAATCTATGGGGGACGTCCCCTCAAGACACTAGAAGGAAAGACGACAAGACCTACTTCGGATAAGGTTAGGGGAGCCATTTTTAACATGATTGGTCCCTACTTTGAAGGGGGGCGGGTCTTGGACCTTTATGCAGGTAGTGGTGGTTTATCTATCGAGGCAGTATCGCGTGGCATGTCCAGTGCTGTTTTGGTGGAACGAGACCGTAAGGCTCAGACTATCGTGGCTGAAAATATTCAGATGACCAAGGAAGTTGGAAAATTTCAACTCCTTAAGATGGATGCAGAAAGGGCATTGGAACAGGTATCTGGGAACTTCGACCTCATTTTCTTAGACCCTCCTTATGCCAAGGAACAAATCGTAGCAGATATTGAAAAAATGGCTGAGAGAGCGCTTTTTTCTGAAGATGTCATGGTCGTGTGTGAGACGGATAAGGCCGTTGAACTTCCAGAAGAAATTGCCTGCCTGGGCATCTGGAAGGAAAAAATTTATGGAATTAGTAAGGTGACAGTCTATGTCAGATAAGATTGGCTTATTCACAGGCTCATTTGATCCGATGACAAATGGGCATCTGGATATCATTGAACGGGCGAGCAAACTCTTTGATAAGCTCTATGTCGGTATTTTTTTTAATCCTCACAAACAAGGATTTCTCCCTATCGAAAATCGTAAACGGGGACTAGAAAAGGCTTTGGAACATTTGGGGAATGTTGAAGTCGTGTTTTCTCATGATGAATTGGTGGTTGATGTTGCAAGAAGACTGGGGGCTACTTTCCTAGTACGAGGCTTGAGAAATGCGTCGGATTTGCAATATGAAGCCAGTTTTGATTACTACAACCATCAGCTGTCTCCTGATATAGAGACCATTTATTTACATAGCCGACCTGAACATCTCTATATCAGTTCATCAGGCGTTAGAGAACTTTTGAAGTTTGGTCAGGATGTTGCCTGCTATGTTCCTGAGAGTATTTTGGAGGAAATAAGAAATGAAAAAAAAGATTAGATGGCCCTTATACGTCATTGCGGCCTTAATTGTGACTTTCTTGGCATTTGTAGTGCCCTTACCCTACTATATAGAAGTTCCAGGTGGTTCGGAAGATATTCGCCAAGTCCTTAAAGTAAATGACACAGAAGATAAGGAAGCTGGGGCCTATCAATTCGTTACGGTTGGTGTTCAGCACGCTACTTTAGCCCATATGATTTATGCTTGGTTGACGCCTTTTACAGATATTCGTAGTGCTCAGGAGACTACAGGTGGCTCTTCTGATGTTGAATTTATGCGTATCAATCAATTCTACATGCAAACATCACAAAACATGGCCAAGTATCAAGGGCTAAAAACAGCTGGTAAGGACATTGAACTCAAATACCTTGGGGTTTATGTTTTGACGGTGACGGATAATTCTACCTTTAAAGGGATTCTCAATATCTCTGATACGGTCACAGCAGTCAATGATCAAACCTTTGATAGTTCCAAAGACTTGATTGATTACGTCAATTCTCAAAAACTAGGGGACTCCGTCAAGGTAACTTATGAAGAGGATGGGCAAACCAAGTCTGCAGAAGGAAAAATCATTACTCTAGAAAATGGAAAAAATGGGATTGGAATCGGCTTGATTGACCGTACAGAAGTGACCAGTGATGTCCCAATTCGCTTTTCAACAGCTGGTATCGGTGGACCAAGTGCAGGTCTCATGTTTAGTCTGGCCATCTATACCCAAATAGCTGACCCTGGCCTTCGAAATGGCCGTATCGTTGCCGGTACAGGTACCATTGACCGTGATGGTAATGTGGGGGATATTGGAGGTATTGATAAAAAAGTTGTAGCTTCGGCTAGAGAAGGTGCCGCGATTTTCTTTGCCCCAGATAACCCTGTTAGCGAAGAAGAACAAAAAGCGCATCCGGATGCGAAAAACAACTACCAAACAGCCCTAGAAGCAGCCAAAACAATCAAGACAGATATGAAAATCGTGCCAGTTAAAACCCTACAAGATGCAATTGATTACTTGAAAAACAATCCCTAGTTTTTGAGTGAAGTTTCCAAACTAGCGCACAAACAGAGAAGATGGTATAATAGTCAAATGGTTCAATTATTATTCACTCTAAGTAGTCACATGCTCTTTATTTATGTGAGTTTTTACCTTTTAAAGGATCTTGTTAGATGGGAAAAGGTTTTAAAAGTGACAACTGAGAATACAGGAAAAGTTCGTTTACTAGTAGCCTTTTTCAGCATTGTAATGGGCTACATCATGAGTTCTTTCTTTATCAGCCTATATCAGTTGTGGCAAGAAGCGTTTAGAGGATTATTATAAAATCAAGAGTAAAGGAAATAAGTATGGAAAAAATTGTGGTTCAAGGTGGCGATAATCGTCTGGTAGGAAGTGTTACGATCGAAGGAGCAAAGAATGCAGTCTTACCCTTGTTGGCAGCGACAATTCTAGCAAGTGAAGGAAAGACTGTTTTGCAGAACGTTCCTATCTTGTCAGATGTTTTCACTATGAATCAGGTGGTTCGTGGTTTAAATGCCAAGGTGGATTTTAATGAAGAAGATCATCTTGTTGAGGTGGACGCGACTGGCGATATCACTGAGGAAGCTCCTTACAAATATGTCAGCAAGATGCGCGCATCTATCGTTGTCTTGGGGCCAATCCTTGCCCGTGTAGGCCATGCCAAGGTATCCATGCCAGGTGGTTGTACGATTGGTAGTCGCCCTATTGATCTTCATTTGAAAGGTCTAGAAGCTATGGGGGCTAAGATCAGTCAGACAGCTGGTTATATCGAAGCCAAGGCTGATCGCTTACATGGAGCTCATATCTATATGGACTTCCCAAGTGTTGGTGCTACTCAGAACTTGATGATGGCAGCGACTCTAGCTGATGGGGTGACAGTGATTGAAAATGCTGCGCGTGAGCCTGAGATTGTTGACCTAGCCATTCTCCTCAATGAAATGGGAGCTAAGGTTAAGGGTGCTGGTACAGAGACCATTACCATTACCGGTGTTGAGAAACTTCATGGTACGACTCACAATGTAGTCCAAGACCGTATCGAAGCCGGAACCTTTATGGTAGCTGCTGCCATGACTGGTGGTAATGTCTTGATTAAAGACGCTGTCTGGGAGCACAACCGTCCCTTGATTGCCAAATTGCTTGAAATGGGAGTGGAAGTGACAGAGGAGTCTGAAGGAATTCGAGTTCGATCTCAACTAGAAAATTTAAAAGCTGTTCATGTGAAAACCTTGCCCCACCCAGGTTTTCCAACGGATATGCAGGCCCAATTTACAGCCTTGATGACCGTCGCAAAAGGGGAATCAACTATGGTGGAGACAGTTTTCGAAAATCGTTTCCAACATCTAGAAGAAATGCGTCGCATGGGCTTGCACTCTGAGATTATCCGTGATACAGCTCGTATTGTTGGTGGTCAACCTTTGCAGGGGGCAGAAGTTCTTTCAACTGACCTTCGTGCCAGTGCTGCCTTGATTTTGACAGGTTTGGTAGCACAAGGAAAAACTGTAGTTGGTAAATTGGTTCACTTGGATAGAGGTTACTACCGTTTCCATGAGAAGTTGGCACAGCTAGGTGCTAAGATTCAGCGGATTGAGGCAAGTGATGAAGATGAATAAGAAATCAAGCTACGTAATCAAGCGTTTACTTCTAGTCATTTTGGTACTGTTTTTAGGTGCTCTAGCCCTAGGTATCGGCTTAATGGTAGGTTATGGAATCTTGGGCAAGGGTCAAGATCCATGGGCTATCCTGTCTCCAGCAAAATGGCAGGAATTGATTCATAAATTTACAGGAAATTAGGCTGGAGAACCAGTCTTTTTCTAGAGATAAGGAGAAAAATGGATAAAAAAACAAGACAGACACTGATCGGGCTGCTAGTGTTATTGCTTTTATCTGCGGGAAGCTATTATATCAAGCAGATGCAGTCGACAGCTAATAGTCCTAAAACAAAGGTTAGTCAGAGAAAACAAGCGTCGGAAGCTCCTAGTCAAGCATTGGCAGAGAGTGTCTTAACAGACGCAGTCAAGAGTCAAATAAAAGGGAGTCTGGAGTGGAATGGATCAGGTGCTTTTATCGTCAATGGTAATAAAACAAATCTAGATGCCAAGGTTTCAAGTAAGCCCTACGCTGATAATAAAACAAAGACAGTGGGCAAGGAAACAGTGCCAACCGTAGCAAATGCGCTCTTGTCTAAGGCTACTCGTCAGTACAAGAATCGTGAAGAAACAGGGAATGGTTCGACTTCATGGACTCCTCCAGGCTGGCATCAGGTTAAGAATCTAAAGGGGTCTTATACTCATGCGGTAGATAGAGGTCACTTGTTAGGCTATGCCTTAATCGGTGGCTTGGATGGTTTTGATGCCTCGACAAGCAATCCTAAAAACATTGCTGTTCAAACAGCCTGGGCAAATCAGGCTCAAGCCGAGGATTCGACTGGTCAAAACTACTATGAAAGCATGGTACGTAAGGCCTTGGATAAAAACAAGCGTGTCCGTTACCGTGTAACCCTTTATTACGCTTCAAACGAGGATTTAGTTCCTTCAGCTTCACAGATTGAAGCCAAGTCTTCAGACGGAGAATTGGAATTTAATGTTCTAGTTCCCAATGTTCAAAAGGGGCTTCAACTGGATTACCGAACTGGAGAAGTGACTGTTACTCAGTAAAAGATAACATAACTCCTATGTCACTTGTAGATATAGGAGTTCTTTTTTACTAGTTTCAGCAGTGCTACAATAGACACTGATACTCAATGAAAATCAAAGTGCAAACTAGGAAGCCAGCCGCAGGTTGCTCAAAGCACAGCTTTGAGGTTGCAGATAAAGCTGACGTGGTTTGAAGAGACCTTCGAAGAGTATGAGAAAAAATAATATGTACTGGATTATATTTTGTGATATAATAAAGGATAAGATACTATTTTAGGAGAAGAACTATGGAAGACCCAAGTAGTCAGAATTTGTTGCTACAATTTGTTTTATTGTTTATTTTGACGATATTAAATGCCTTTTTCTCAGCCACAGAAATGGCCATGGTTTCACTTAACCGTGCGCGTGTTGAACAAAAGGCAGAAGAAGGAGATAGACGCTATATCCGTCTGTTGAAGGTACTAGAAAATCCTAACCACTTTTTATCAACCATTCAAGTAGGGATTACCCTGATTACGATCTTATCAGGGGCGAGTTTGGCAGACGCTCTGGGACGAGAAATTACATCTTGGCTTGGAAATGGCGAAACAGCTTATGCCGCTGCAAGTTTTCTATCTTTAGCATTTTTGACTTATATTTCCATCGTTTTTGGGGAATTGTATCCTAAGAGAATCGCTCTTAATCTAAAGGATGCCTTGGCGATTCGTACAGCGCCAGTTATCATTGGGCTTGGGAAACTAGTTAGTCCCTTTGTTTGGCTCTTGTCTGCATCTACCAATCTCTTGAGTCGCTTGACTCCTATGACCTTTGACGACGCTGATGAAAAAATGACCCGTGATGAAATTGAGTACATGTTGACCAATAGTGAAGAAACACTAGATGCTGACGAAATTGAGATGTTACAAGGGATTTTTTCACTGGACGAATTAATGGCCAGAGAAGTCATGGTTCCTCGAACGGATGCCTTTATGGTGGATATTCAGGATGATAGTCAAACCATCATCCAAAGTATTTTAAAACAAAATTATTCTCGTATCCCTGTCTATGATGGGGATAAGGATAATGTGATTGGGATTATTCACACCAAGAGTCTCCTTAAGGCGGGCTTTGTGGACGGTTTTGACAATATTGTTTGGAAGAGAATCTTACAAGATCCACTTTTTGTTCCTGAAACTATTTTTGTGGATGACTTGTTAAAAGAATTGCGCAATACCCAAAGACAAATGGCAATTTTGCTGGATGAATACGGTGGGATGGCTGGTTTGGTGACACTTGAAGATCTCTTAGAGGAAATCGTTGGGGAAATCGATGACGAAACAGATAAGGCTGAAATCGAAGTCCATAAGATTGGAGAAGATACTTATATCGTTCAAGGTACCATGAATCTCAATGCATTTAATGACTACTTTGATGTTGAACTGGAAAGTGATGACGTTGATACCATCGCTGGTTACTATTTGACAGGGGTTGGGACCATTCCAACGACCGAGAAACTCAGTTATGAATTAGTCAGCCAAAACAAAAAGCTTATCCTAACCAATGATAAAGTGAAAAATGGACGTGTTACCAAGGTAAAAGTCCAAATTACCGAAGTTGAAATAGAAGAAGAAACAGAGTAAACTAGAGGCTTTTGTCATCATGCGTGACAAAGCTTTTTTCAGTTGATTTTAAAAGGGAATAGTATCCTCGAAAAACTCAGTCCCCAAATCCGCCCCAAAACTTTTCTAAATCTATCCTTATTTATCCAAAGAAAAAGAAAAAAGCCCTTCAAATTGGGCTTTCTGTTCATGTGAAACCTGATAAATCAAGTTATAGAAGGCGGTAGACGGATTTGAACCGACGATCAAGCTTTTGCAGAGCCGTGCCTTACCACTTGGCTATACCGCCTTAACGTTTATTATTATACCTTGAAAATGATTTTCAGTCAATAGCTTTTTCAGATTTTTTGTGTCAATAAGCCTAAATATTCTGAAAATTCGTTTACTTTTCTTGAAATCTATGGTATAATTGATGATAACCTATACTTTATCAGAGGAGTAAATAAATGAAAAAAAGTAGAGTCTTTGTTGCAGCAGGAGTTGCTTTATTGGCAACAGGTGTGTTAGTAGCTTGTGGGAATTCAAAATCATCTGATTCGACAGCTCCAAAAACCTATGGCTATGTCTATTCGGCTGACCCAGAAACATTAGATTATATTATTTCTGGAAAAGAGAGTACGAAAGTGGCTACTTCAAACGGGATCGATGGCCTCTTCACAAATGACAAATACGGGAATTTGACTCCTGCGGTTGCAGAAGACTGGTCTGTATCAAAAGATGGATTGACATATACCTACAAAATTCGTAAAGGTGTCAAATGGATGACATCCGATGGTGAAGAATATGCCGAAGTGACTGCTAAAGACTTCGTGAATGGATTGAAACATGCGGCAGATAAGAAATCAGAAGCTCTATATCTAGCTGAAACTTCTGTTAAAGGTTTATCTGATTATTTGGCTGGGAATTCAAAAGATTTCTCTACAGTAGGTGTTAAAGCGGTTGATGACTATACTCTTGAGTATACTTTGAACCAACCAGAACCTTACTGGAACTCTAAGATGGTTTATTCAATTTTCTGGCCATTAAACGAAGAATTTGAAAAATCAAAAGGCTCTGATTTTGCTAAAGCGACAGATCCTACATCATTGCTATATAATGGACCTTTCTTGCTTAAAGGTTTGACTGCTAAATCTTCTATCGAATTTGCTAAGAACGAGCAGTACTGGGATAAAGAGAATGTTCATTTAGATACAGCAACACTTGCATATTTTGATGGTTCGGACCAAGAATCACTTGAGCGTAACTTTACAAGTGGAGCTTATAGTTTTGCTCGTCTTTACCCAACAAGTTCAAACTTCTCAAAGGTAGAGGAGTCATACAAGGATAATATTTTCTACACTCCGTCAGGAGCTGGTATTGGAGGTTTAGGTGTAAATATCGATCGACAAAATTACAAATATACATCTAAAACGACAGATGAAGAGAAAACATCTACTAAGAAAGCTCTTCTTAACAAAGACTTCCGCCAAGCCTTGAACTTTGCCTTTGACCGTACAGGTTATTCTGCTCAAGTTAACGGTAAAGAAGGTGCTCCTCTCGCAGTTCGTAATTTATTTGTGAAACCAGACTTTGTGACTGCAGGCGAAAAAACTTTCGGTGACTTGGTTGCTGAAAAAGTTAAGACTTATGGAGATGAGTGGAAAGATGTAAACTTTGCTGATGGTCAAGACGGTCTCTTTAACGCTGACAAAGCTAAAGCAGAATTTGCTAAAGCTAAAACTGCTCTGGAAGCAGAAGGTGTGAAATTCCCTATCCACTTGGATGTTCCAGTAGACCAAACCTCTAAAAACTTTGTCGCACGGATTCAGTCGTTCAAACAATCAGTTGAAAAAGTTTTAGGCGAAGAAAATGTTGTCATCGATATTCAACAAATTTCTAAAGATGAATTCTTTAATGCGACTTATTATGCTGCTAATGCGGCAGCTGAGGATTGGGATCTTTCAGGTGCGGTTGGATGGAATCCTGACTATGAAGATCCATCAACTTACCTTGATATCCTTAAATCAACTAATAGTGAGCAAACGAAAACTTATATGGGGTATGATGACCCATCAAATGCAGCTGCAGCTAAAGTTGGTGTGAAAGATTACGATAAATTGCTTGATGAAGCTGGAAAAGAAACAAGTGATCTTAACAAACGTTATGAAAAATATGCTGCTGCTCAAGCTTGGTTGACAGACAGTTCACTCTTCTTACCAGCTATGTCTTCTAGTGGTGCTGCACCATTCATTTCTCGTGTTGTACCATTCTCAGCTTCTTATAGCCAATCTGGAGACAAAGGTTCAAATCTCTACTTCAAATATATTCAGTTACAAGACAAAGTTGTAACAAAGGCTGATTATGAACAAGCTCGTGAGAAATGGATTAAAGAGAAAAAAGAATCAAACGAAAAAGTTCAAAAAGAATTGACTAAACACGTTAAATAAATAACTCTCAAGGGAACTTTCTCTCCATGAGGAGAAGGTTCTTTTGGGATTTAAAAAGGAAACGATATGAAGAAATATATTTTTATGCGTGTCTTGCGGTCATTGGTTTCTATCTTCTTAGTAACAACCTTGACTTACACGATTATCTATACAATGGTTCCTCGAAAATTGATTTTCAAACAGGATACCAACTATAACAAGATTGCGACAACTGCTGATAAGCGTGATAACTATGAGAACACTGTTTATGAGCGTATGGGCTATATCGAGTACTACGATACCAAGGAATTGCAAGAAAAAGCCAGCCAGATGGATGCCTCTGTAACAGTTGAAGCTAATGACACCAACAAGGCTATCTATGAAAAATACATCAAACAAATCGGTCATGGTTGGACCTTGGGAGAATTTACTGAAAGTGGCCAATTCTACGCTACTCGTGAAATCCCAATTTTTGAACGTGTTTTTCACTTCTATGCTAACTTGATTGATATTGACCATACAAATAAAATTCAAGACCCTGAAAATCCAGACTTGAAACGTTATCTTCGTTTTGAAAACGATCCAGCTATCGGATGGTCATTGGTCGGTTCAGGTACTAAACACAAATATCTCTTGTACTTCAACAGTCAGTTCCCATTTGTGCATCAAAACTTTGTGAACATCAATTTAGGTGACTCTTATCCAACCTATGCTAATAGCCCTGTTTTACAGGTTATTACTCAAGGACAAGGACAAACAAAAACATCTCAAGTTCAGTTCCCAACAGGTAAGAAAACTTCTTCTGTAAATATTTACTCAAGAACCTATAAATCACCTAGTCAGGCTGATTCTCGTGAAGTAGCAAACTACGGAAAAGATGATCCTTATACAGCTACAGAAAGTAACTACCAATATCCTTCAATGATTGCCAGCTCTGCTGTTGTTGGATTGATCGGTTTGGTGATTTCTTATGCGATTGCCGTGCCACTTGGTTCAGCTATGGCTCGCTTCAAGAATACTTGGATTGATAGCTTCTCAACAGGGTTTTTGACCTTCTTGATGGCTCTTCCAACCATTGCTTTGGTTTACATTGTTCGTTTGATTGGATCATCAATTGGTCTTCCAGATTCATTCCCTATCTTGGGTGCGGGAGATTGGCGTTCGTATGTTTTACCAGCAGTTATCCTTGGTTTGTTGGGTGCTCCTGGTACAGCTATTTGGATTCGTCGTTACATGATTGACTTGCAATCACAGGACTTTGTTCGTTTTGCTCGTGCCAAAGGTTTGTCTGAAAAAGAAATTTCAAACAAACACATCTTTAAAAATGCCATGGTTCCGCTGGTTTCAGGAATTCCTGGTGCTGTTATCGGGGTTATCGGTGGTGCAACCCTTACTGAAACAGTCTTCGCCTTCCCAGGTATGGGTAAAATGTTGATTGACTCTGTAAAAGCATCTAATAACTCTATGGTCGTAGGTCTTGTCTTCATCTTTACATGTATTTCTATCTTCTCACTTCTTTTGGGAGATATTTGGATGACTATTATTGACCCACGTATTAAATTGACTGAGAAAGGAGGCAAATAATGTCTACAATCGATAAAGAAAAATTTCAGTTTGTAAAACGTGACGATTTTGCCTCTGAAGCCATTGATGCTCCAGCTTATTCATACTGGGGTTCAGTGTTTAGACAATTTATGAAGAAAAAATCAACTGTAGTCATGTTGGGAATCTTGGTAGCTATCATTTTGATGAGTTTCATCTACCCAATGTTTTCTAAGTTTGATTTCAATGATGTCAGCAAGGTAAACGATTTTAGTGCTCGTTATATCAAGCCAAATGCTGAGCATTGGTTCGGTACAGACAGTAACGGTAAATCTCTCTTTGACGGTGTCTGGTTCGGAGCTCGTAACTCTATCCTCATTTCTGTGATTGCGACAGTGATTAACTTGGTTATTGGTGTTTTTGTCGGTGGTATTTGGGGAATTTCAAAATCAGTTGACCGCGTGATGATGGAAGTTTATAACGTCATCTCAAACATCCCATCTCTTTTGATTGTCATTGTCTTGACTTACTCAATCGGAGCTGGATTCTGGAATCTGATTTTTGCCATGAGTGTAACAACATGGATTGGGATTGCCTTCATGATCCGTGTGCAAATCTTACGTTATCGTGATTTGGAATACAACTTGGCGTCACGTACTTTGGGTACACCAACCTTGAAGATTGTTGCCAAAAACATTATGCCACAATTGGTATCTGTTATTGTGACAACCATGACTCAAATGCTTCCAAGCTTTATCTCATACGAAGCCTTCTTGTCTTTCTTCGGTCTTGGATTACCTATTACAGTGCCAAGTTTGGGTCGTTTGATTTCAGATTATTCACAAAACGTAACAACTAATGCTTACTTGTTCTGGATTCCATTGACAACCCTTGTCTTGGTATCCTTGTCCCTTTTCGTAGTTGGTCAAAACTTAGCGGATGCTAGTGATCCACGTACACATAGATAGGAGTAGAAATGACAAAAGAAAAAAATGTAATTTTGACTGCTCGCGATATTGTCGTGGAATTTGACGTTCGTGACAAAGTATTGACAGCCATTCGCGGCGTTTCACTTGAACTAGTTGAAGGAGAAGTATTAGCCTTGGTAGGTGAGTCAGGATCAGGAAAATCTGTTTTGACAAAGACTTTCACAGGTATGCTTGAAGAAAATGGTCGCATTGCCCAAGGAAGTATTGACTACCGTGGTCAAGATTTGACAGCTTTATCTTCTCACAAAGATTGGGAACAAATTCGTGGTGCTAAGATTGCGACTATCTTCCAAGATCCAATGACTAGTTTGGACCCAATTAAAACAATTGGTAGTCAGATTACAGAAGTTATTGTAAAACACCAAGGAAAAACAGCTAAAGAAGCGAAAGAATTGGCCATTGACTACATGAATAAGGTTGGGATTCCTGACGCAGATAGACGTTTTGATGAATACCCATTCCAATATTCTGGAGGAATGCGTCAACGTATCGTTATTGCGATTGCCCTTGCCTGCCGACCTGATGTCTTGATCTGTGATGAGCCAACGACTGCCTTGGATGTAACCATCCAAGCACAGATTATTGATTTGCTAAAATCTTTACAAAACGAGTACCATTTCACAACAATCTTTATCACTCACGACCTTGGTGTGGTAGCAAGTATTGCGGATAAGGTAGCGGTTATGTATGCAGGAGAAATTGTTGAGTATGGAACTGTTGAGGAAGTCTTCTATGACCCTCGCCATCCATATACATGGAGTCTCTTGTCTAGCTTGCCTCAGCTTGCTGATGATAAAGGGGATCTTTACTCAATCCCAGGAACACCTCCGTCACTTTATACTGACCTGAAAGGGGATGCCTTTGCCTTGCGTTCTGACTATGCAATGCAGATTGACTTCGAACAAAAAGCTCCTCAATTCTCAGTATCAGAGACACATTGGGCTAAAACTTGGCTACTTCATGAGGATGCTCCAAAAGTAGAAAAACCAGCTGTGATTGCAAATCTCCATGATAAGATTCGTGAAAAAATGGGATTTGCCCATCTGGCTGACTAGGAGGAAGGAAATGTCTGAAAAATTAGTAGAAATCAAAGATTTAGAAATTTCCTTCGGTGAAGGAAGTAAGAAGTTTGTCGCGGTTAAAAATGCTAACTTCTTTATCAACAAGGGAGAAACGTTCTCGCTTGTAGGTGAGTCAGGAAGTGGGAAAACAACGATTGGTCGTGCCATCATCGGTCTTAATGATACAAGTAATGGGGATATCATTTTTGATGGTCAAAAGATTAATGGTAAGAAATCGCGTGAACAAGCTGCAGAATTGATTCGTCGTATCCAGATGATTTTCCAAGACCCTGCGGCAAGTTTGAATGAACGTGCTACTGTTGATTATATTATTTCTGAAGGTCTTTACAATCACCGTTTGTTTAAGGATGAAGAAGAACGTAAAGAGAAAGTTCAAAATATTATCCGTGAAGTAGGTCTTCTTGCTGAGCACTTGACTCGTTACCCTCATGAATTCTCAGGTGGTCAACGTCAACGTATCGGTATTGCCCGTGCCTTGGTTATGCAACCAGACTTTGTTATTGCGGATGAGCCCATTTCAGCCTTGGACGTTTCTGTTCGTGCTCAAGTCTTAAACTTGCTCAAAAAATTCCAAAAAGAACTTGGCTTGACCTATCTCTTTATCGCCCATGACTTGTCGGTTGTTCGTTTTATTTCAGATCGTATCGCGGTTATTTACAAGGGTGTTATTGTAGAAGTTGCAGAAACAGAAGAATTGTTTAACAATCCAATTCATCCATATACTCAGGCTTTGCTTTCAGCGGTACCAATCCCAGATCCAATCTTGGAACGCAAGAAGGTCTTGAAAGTATATGATCCAGATCAACATGATTATGAGACAGATAAGCCATCTATGGTAGAAATCCGTCCAGGTCACTATGTTTGGGCTAACCAAGCCGAATTGGCACGTTATCAACAAGGGTTAAACTAATAATGGTTTTATAATTTCCATGTCAACTTTTATGGAAATTATAAACCTTTTTTTGTTGGATTGATTCGGAAAAACTTTGAAAGAGTTTTCGAAAGAAATAGAATTCTTAGAAATCATTGAATTATAGTGAGATGAAATAAAATCTTAACAACTCGATTAGGAAAGTCAAATTAATTTCTAGAAAAGTTTTAGAAGTCGCGGCGTATTACTCTAGCTTCAATCTACTATAGTCTAATACTCTTCGAAAATCTCTTCAAACCACGTCAGCTCTATCTGCCACCTCAAAACAGTGTTTTGAGCAACCTGAGGTTAGCTTCCTAGTTTGCTTTTTGATTTTCATTGAGTCTAATATCTACAATGTAAAAAACTCTAGCTATCAGTTCATTGATAGTTAGAGTTTTTTCTATTCATATGATTTAAGGAGATTAAATAAGGCTTCTACTTCTGATGACGGTGTAGCTGATTTAAGGTAGGCGTAATAAACTGTAAAAGTTATCTTATCCTTCGGTATAAGCGGAATTTTTATTAAATCATCATCATCATCATCAGAAAGTGCGATATCAGCCAGTAAACTAAGGCCAATCCCTTTCTTTAAAAGTTCTTTAAGAATGACAATATCATCTGTCTTAAAGAATATTTCTGCCTTGTTTTGATGCTTTTGATTAAGCATTTCAAAAGCTTTCAGGTGAACAAAGTGTTCGTCTAAGAGTATAAAGGATTGATCTACTAATTCTTCAAAAGCGAGGGAAGGAACAGTGGCAAAAGGATGGTTCTTAGATAAAACGACATACAGTTCTTTATGAAATAGCTCGTGTGTCTCTATTGAAGGATAATTGAGAGGTTCAATCAAACCGAGTAGGCTTGCATTAAGGCCTCCCTTAAGGAGAAGGTTTAATAACTCTACGGAGCCACCGCGGATAGGACGTATCTTTTTTAAAAAATCGAATTTATCTTTTTCGTTTAAGGCAGCAAAGAGATACTGAATGATAATAGGAGGGAATCCTACAGTAGAGTATTGTGCCAAGGAGCGATTAATTTCTTTGCGAGTAGAAATGACCTCAGGTAAAATCAGTTCTGTATGCTTTAGAAGGATTTGTCCTTGAGGAGTTAGCTTGAAGGAACGATGCGAGGGGTCATGGTGAATCAATTTGCAGTTAAAGTATTCCTCTAAGCGCTTGATAGCATAAGAAATAGATGGTTGGCTGACTTTATGTTGTTTTGCTACTTCCGTATAGGATTGAAGCTGGCAGAGGTCATAAAAATATTGTAGATCTTTTAAATTCATATGGGTTCACTTTCATTAGTTGGAGAAGGAAAATAAGTGGAAAACAGCAGATAAATAATTTTTATCCGTATCCTAAAATTTGACTATACGAGTATTCACCAGTTAAAATGTAAGTGAGTCAGGGATCTCAAAGATTATCTAAGATACTCTCAAAAATGACCAACATTTTTTCTCGTTTATCAATAGGGAGCTGTTTAATCTTCATATTGATTCTTTTGAGTGAAAGATTGTCACTCTTATCAGAGGTTGATTCAAGGCTATCAAAATTGAAAAATTCCTCTGGGGTTATTTCTAGGGCGTCAATCACTTTTTCAAGACTGTGAATGGTCAGATTCACATTTTGGTTTTCAAGTTGATTGATATACTTAAGCCCGAGTCCTGCTTGTTCCGAAAGTTCTTCCTGGCTCATTTTATTCTGTGTTCGAAAATATTTCACTTTTTGGGAAATATATTGTTGTAAATAGTTTTTAGTTGTCATATAAATAGAATACAAGTTTTATATGACAAAAAACACCTTAAAAAATACAAAGTATTACATAACATACCTAGATGATATTTATTTTAATTAGGATTGTCAATTTGTATGATTGGTTTATTTTACTCGAAACTTTTAGTAAAGAGAGATCATCGAGAGTTTGATGAGTTCAGAAATTTATAACATATGCGTATACAATTGTATTATTTAAACAACAACGTTTTACGAACAATTCGTTTCATGTGGTATAATATAAGTAAAAAGGAGCTTGCACTATGACTGCACATGATATTTTAAACAATCCTTTCCTCAATAAAGGTACTGCCTTTACCTTAGAGGAGCGAAAGGAACTAGGCCTTATTGGTTTACTGCCACCGTATGTTCAAACGATTGAAGAACAAGCGGCGCAAACTTATGCACAAATGCAAACAAAAGCCAATGATTTGGAAAAACGTCTTTTCCTAATGGAAATTTTTAATACCAACAGGACTCTTTTCTATTACCTCTTTTCTCAACATTTGAAAGAATTCAATCCAATTGTATATGATCCAACCATTGCAGATACGATTGAAGGCTATAGTGATCTTTTTGTAGATCCCCAATATGCGGGATATCTTGATATTAATCATCCTGAAAATATTGAAGCTACTTTGAAAAACGCTGCCGGGGGTCGCGAGATTCGTCTCATTGTTGTAACAGATGCAGAAGGAATCCTTGGAATTGGCGACTGGGGAACAAATGGTGTCGATATTTCTGTTGGGAAATTGATGGTCTATACGGGTGCTGCTGGAATCGATCCTTCGATGGTCCTTCCTTTAGTCATTGATGCTGGGACTAACCGTGAAGAACTTCGTAACAATCCTAATTACTTAGGAAATCGTCACGAACGGGTCCGCGGAGATCGTTACTACGACTTCATTGACCAATTTGTTCAAACAGCAGAACGTCTCTTTCCTAAACTCTACCTTCACTGGGAAGACTTCGGCCGCTTGAATGCTGCCCATATTCTTGAAAAATACCGGAAACAAATTCCGACCTTTAATGATGATATTCAAGGTACAGGAATCGTTACCTTGGGTGGTATCTTCGGTTCGCTGGATATTAGTGGTGAAAAATTAACAGATCAAGTTTATCTCTGCTATGGTGGTGGTACTGCGGGTGCAGGAATTGCCTCTCGTGTTCTTCGTGAAATGGTAAGTGAAGGTCTTTCTGAAGAAGAAGCTTATAAACGTTTCTTTATGGTTGATAAACAAGGTCTTCTCTTTGATGACATGGATGACTTGACACCAGAGCAAAAACCATTTGCTAAGAAACGTGCTGACTTTAGTAACGCAGATAAGTTGACTGACCTGCTTGAAGTAGTGAAGACTGTGAAGCCAACCATTCTTGTAGGAACTTCAACTCAGCCTAATACCTTCACTAAAGAAATAGTAGAAGCTATGTGTGAAAACACAGAACGTCCAATGATCTTCCCTTTGTCAAATCCAACTAAATTGGCAGAAGCTAGTGCCAAAGATTTGATTGAATGGTCAGATGGCAAAGCTTTTGTCGCAACAGGAATTCCTGCTGATACGGTTTCTTATAAAGGTATAGACTATGTGATTGGTCAAGCAAATAATGCCCTGATTTACCCAGGTCTTGGTCTAGGTATGCTGGCTTCTGAAGCAAGTCTTTTGACTGATGAAATGATTGGAGCAGCGGCGCATTCATTGAGTGGTATTGTCAATCCAGGACAACCAGGAGCTCCTGTCTTGCCACCATTCAAGTATGTAGCAGATGTTTCTATTAAAGTAGCAGAAGCAGTCGCTAAAAAAGCACAAGAGCAAGGTCTTGCACGCGCTAAGGAAACAGATATGGCCAAAGCAGTTCGTGATTTGAAGTGGTATCCAGAGTATAAATAATTCATTTCTGCTGCCTATCCTCGGGATACTTAGCTTATTTTGGATATGTTAGCAATCTACAGAGTTGATAACCGAAAAGTAAAGAGATTATCGTATTGACTATTGGTTTTAAACAGTATAAAATAACTGTCGATTTTTTGTCCGACTGCCAAGAGTCAGTTTAATACTACACTAAAATCAAAATGCATTATATAATAGTGATATGAAATCAACCAAAGAAGAAATACAAACCATCAAAACACTTTTAAAAAACTCTAGTACAACTGAATACCATAAAAGTCTTCAAATCGTTCTATTTTGTCTAATGGGCAAATCTTTGAAATTATCCTAAAAGAATTGAAAGAATTTTCGAAAAATTTTAAAAAATTCTGAAATATTCTTGACAGGTGATGAAAAAGGTGGTAAGATAGGAAACATCAAAAAAGAAAGCAGAAAAAGAAATGAATAAGAATCAAGCTGTAACGATGAATCAAAACTTTTACTTTAGCTACTTTAGATAGTGTTTGTAGACATGTCACCATGGATGCAAACAGTTCAAGCAATTTGTTTGTATCTATGTGGCTAAGATTTTTGATTGTGGTCCATATAGATGAATATCTAAATGGACTAGCAAAGTTATAACTTGTTAGATTATTTCAAGCATCCGTTTAGATAGTATCTAGGCGGTTTTTTGTTTTATCTTTTCTGAGAAGGAGTTTCATTATGAAAGTTGTTCGAAAATTACTAGCACCCCTCTTGGTAGTGGGGATCCTCTTGACCTCTCTGATTAGTTTGCATCAGTTGAAGGCAGATAAGAAAAAAGATGTATTTCGTATCGGTATTTCACAATTTATTACCCACCAGTCCTTAGACGCTACTAGAGAAGGGTTTGTGGATGAGCTGGCCAAGCAAGGCTATGTTGAAGGGAAAAATATCGAGATTGATTTGCAAAATGCACAGGGAGAACAAAGAAATCTAAAAACCATTTCCCAGCAACTAGCAGAATCTAGTGATGTCGTTCTAGCTATCGCAACGCCTTCTGCTCAGAGCTTGGCCAATACAACACAAACGACACCTGTTATCTTTTCAGCGGTAACAGATCCTGTCAGTGCCAAGTTGGTTGAGTCAAGAGAGCATCCTGGGGGCAATGTAACTGGGACAAGCGATCAGTCATCAGATGCCATTTCAACCCAAATCAATTTGATAAAGAAAGTGTTGCCAAAAGCTAAAACAATTGGAATTCTCTATACTCAGAGCGAGCCAAACTCAGTTGTCCAAAAGGATGAAGCTAAGCGCCTTTTGGAAGAAAAAGGCTTTACCGTTGTTGAAAAAACAATCTTGGACAGTAACAACGTCAAGGCGGCAGCAGAGAGTTTGATGGCAGAGGTGGATATGGTTTTTGTACCAACGGATAATATCATTTCATCAACCATGGAAAGAGTCAAGCAGGTTTCTATTAAACACAAGGTTCCAGTATTCGGTGGTTCAACAGAAATGATTGCTGTTGGTGGCTTGTATAACTACGGAACCAATTATGAAGAATTGGGAAGACAGACAGCTCGCATGCTGATTCGTGTTTTAAAAGGTGAAAAGCCAGAAAATATAGCCGTTGAGTTGCCTGAAAAGCTGGAATTGCATACCAATCAAGAAATGGCAGATGCATTGGGAATTGATATTAGTAAGTTAGAAGGCAAGGAATAGGAGGTTTAAGATGAGTTTTGTATTATCTAGTTTATCAGAAGGTTTGCTATGGTCGATTATGGCTATTGGGGTCTACTTGACTTTCCGTATTTTGGATATTGCAGATATGACTGCTGAAGGAGCCTTTCCTCTGGGGGCAGCAGTCGTTGTATCTCAGATACAGGCAGGGACAAATCCTTGGATTGCGACCTTACTTGCTTTGCTGGCAGGTATGGTAGCAGGTCTTGTATCAGGAATGCTTCACACCAAGATGAAAATCCCAGCTCTCTTGACAGGGATTGTGACCTTGACAGGGCTCTATTCCATCAATATTAAAATCATGGGAAGCGTGCCTAATCTTTCCTTGGGAGATTCTTCGACTGTCTTTAAACAATTGGCGAGCTTGGGGCTGTCAAATGAAGGAGCTGTTTTCTCACTCAGTTTAGCTTGTCTCTTACTTGTTTGTTTGGTCTTGACTCTTTTGATGAAAACAGAGATTGGCTTGGTCTTGCGTTCGACTGGGGACAATATTCCTATGAGTGAGGCCAATGGGGTCAATGTAGACACGATGAAGATTGTTGGTTACATGATTTCAAACGGCTTGATTGCCCTATGTGGTTCCTTGTTTGCTCAAAATGATGGATTTTCAGATGTGACTTCTGGGACAGGAACTATCGTTGTTGGTTTGAGTGCAGTGATTATTGCGGAAGTCTTGATTCACGACTTGACCATTGGAGGCCGCTTGTTATCCATCGGAATTGGTGCTATTGTATACCGTTTGATTATTTTAAATATCTATGAAATTCCAAATCTAGATCAAAACTTGGTACGTCTCTTTAATGCAATCTTGTTAGCCTTAGTTTTATTTGCACCAGAATTGCAAAAGAGATTAAAGATTCGTGGTCTGAAATTGAGAAATGAATAGGAGGAGAAAGTTATGGCAAGTTTGTTAACACTTGAAAATATTCACAAAACCTTTGAAGCAGGGACGGTCAATGAGAACCATGTCCTCAAAGGATTAGATTTAGAGGTTGAAGAGGGAGATTTTATCTCTGTGATTGGTGGAAATGGAGCAGGAAAATCTACTTTGATGAATATCTTGGCCGGCAATTTATCTGTGGATGAAGGGGACCTTCTACTGGCAGGCAAATCCATTAAAAATCTGAGTGTCAGAAAGAGAGCCAAGGATATTGCCCGTGTTTTTCAAGATCCTAAGATGGGAACAGCTTCTCGTTTGACGATTGAGGAGAATATGGCTATTGCCTTGAGACGCGGGCAGAAGAGAGGGCTTGGTTGGGGCGTGAAGGAGAAGGATAGAATCCAGTTTCAAGAAGCCTTGAAAGAGTTGAATATTGGTCTTGAAAACCGCTTGAAAGTGGATACTCAATACCTCTCAGGAGGACAAAGACAGGCCTTGACCCTAGTCATGGCAGCTCTGGTGAAACCCAAACTTTTGCTTTTGGATGAACATACTGCGGCACTTGATCCGAAAACGAGTCAAATGGTGATGGACTTGACGCAAAAGATTGTGGAACACCATCAATTGACGACTTTGATGATTACCCACGATATGAACCATGCGATTGAGTATGGTAATCGTCTCATTATGCTCTATCAGGGTAAGATAGTGGTGGATGTCAAGGGAGAGGAGAAAAAGCATCTGACAGTTGAAGATCTCATGCATCTCTTCCAGAAAAATAGTGGTCAAAGTCTAGTTAGTGATGAATTAGTTTTGGGATAAAGAAAAAGGCTGAGATCTAGTGTCTCAGTCTTTTATTTCTTACGCTTTGCAAAATCTTTTCAAACCGTGTCAGCTCTATCTGCAACCTTAAAACAGTGTTTTGAGCAGTCTGCGGCTAGCTTCCCAGTTTGCTCTTTGATTTTCATTGAGTATAAACTCAGTAAGGAGCCCTCTTTTGCAGAAAAGCAGGG
Source organism: uncultured Streptococcus sp. (assembly GCA_963521035.1). Classification (GTDB taxonomy): domain Bacteria; phylum Bacillota; class Bacilli; order Lactobacillales; family Streptococcaceae; genus Streptococcus. The sequence goes on along the minus strand of CAUQTL010000004.1, from coordinate 11,570 downwards.
TTCTTTTTGCTGTCTATTCCATCCCTGAAAGCGTAAAACAAACTGGTCAGGGTGGCTAGTTTGTGGTATAATGAAAGAGACTCAAAAAGAAACAGGAGAAAAATGATGGATTTACTTTTAGCAATTGTATTGATTGTGCTAGCTTTTCTAGGAGGAGCTCTTGGAGGAATGTACTTGGTTCGTAAGCAAATCGAAAAAGAATTTGCTGACAACCCACGTTTGAATGCTGAAGCAGTTCGTACTCTTTTGAGTGCAAATGGTCAAAAACCAAGCGAAGCCAAGGTACAACAAGTTTACCACCAAATCATCCGCCAACAAAAGGCAGCCCTTGCTAACAATAAAAAGAAAAAATAAATAAGGAAAAGTCTGGGATGAAAGTTCCAGACTTCTCACTATGTTGGCTAAGTGTTTAGGGATGAGACTTTTTCCTTGCATTCTATTGATATTTGATTATGATTAAGAGAGATAGTTATTGATTAGGCTGTCATTCAGTTCATAAGGATGAATAATCATAATGAACTATCAATCAGAAAAAAGACTAGAAAGAAGACTGTATGGATAATCGACCAATTGGTTTTTTGGATTCGGGTGTCGGGGGCTTGACCGTTGTGCGCGAGCTCATGCGTCAGCTTCCCCATGAAGAAATCGTCTATATTGGGGATTCGGCACGGGCGCCTTACGGGCCCCGTCCTGCTGAGCAAATTCGTGAATATACTTGGCAGTTGGTCAACTTTCTTTTGACCAAGGATGTCAAAATGATTGTCATTGCTTGTAATACAGCGACTGCGGTCGTCTGGGAAGAAATCAAGGCTCAACTAGATATTCCTGTCCTAGGTGTGATTTTGCCAGGAGCTTCGGCAGCTATCAAGTCCAGCCAAGGTGGGAAAATCGGAGTGATTGGAACACCCATGACGGTACAATCAGACATCTACCGTCAGAAAATCCATGATTTGGATCCGGACTTACAGGTGGAGAGTTTGGCCTGTCCCAAGTTTGCTCCCTTGGTGGAGTCTGGGGCTCTGTCAACCAGTGTCACTAAGAAAGTAGTTTATGAAACCCTACGTCCCTTGGTTGGAAAGTTGGATAGCCTGATTTTGGGTTGTACCCATTATCCACTCCTCAGACCTATTATTCAAAATGTCATGGGGCCCAAGGTTCAACTTATCGATAGTGGGGCAGAGTGCGTACGGGACATTTCAGTCTTACTTAATTATTTTGAAATCAATCGTGGTCGCGATGCCGGACCACTCCATCACCGTTTTTACACAACAGCCAGCAGCCAAAGTTTTGCACAAATTGGTGAAGAATGGCTGGAAAAAGAGATTCATGTGGAGCATGTAGAATTATGACAAATAAAATTTATGAATATAAGGATGGACAGGACTGGTATGTCGGGTCCTATGGTATTTTTGGTGGCGTCCGGACGTTGACGGATGATGACTTGGATTTTCCTCTATTGGAGTTTGCCCAAAGATTTCGAGATGAGGATCGAGGTTTTCCTGTTTCTGTTACTGTTTTACGCTATGGTTCTCTCTACCGTTTATTGTCTTTTGTGGTAGATATCCTCAACCAAGAAATGGGACGAAATGTGGAAGTCATCCAACGTCAAGGGGCTCTGCTCTTGGTTGAAAATGGGCAACTCTTGTATGTGGAATTGCCCAAAGAAGGGGTCAATGTTCATGATTTCTTTGAGACAAGTAAGGTCAGAGAAACCTTATTGATTGCGACTCGTAACGAAGGCAAGACCAAGGAATTCCGAGCTATATTTGACAAGCTAGGCTACGATGTGGAAAATCTTAATGACTACCCTGACCTACCGGAAGTAGCAGAAACAGGCATGACCTTCGAAGAAAATGCCCGTCTCAAGGCAGAAACTATTTCTCAATTAACGGGCAAGATGGTTTTGGCAGATGACTCAGGTCTCAAAGTCGATGTCCTTGGTGGCTTGCCAGGTGTCTGGTCAGCTCGTTTCGCAGGAGTGGGAGCTACTGACCGTGAAAACAATGCCAAACTCTTGCACGAATTGGCCATGGTCTTTGAACTCAAGGACCGCTCGGCTCAATTCCATACAACCCTAGTCGTAGCCAGTCCCAACAAGGAAAGTTTGGTTGTTGAAGCAGACTGGCCTGGCTACATTAACTTTGAACCTAAGGGTGAAAATGGATTTGGTTACGATCCTCTCTTCCTTGTAGGAGAGACAGGCAAGTCCTCAGCTGAATTAACCCTTGAAGAAAAAAATAGTCAATCTCACCGTGCCTTAGCCGTTAAGAAACTTTTGGAGGTATTTCCATCATGGCAAAGCAAACCATCATTGTAATGAGCGATTCCCATGGCGATAGCTTGATTGTGGAAGAAATCCGTGATCGCTATGTGGGCAAAGTTGACGCCGTTTTTCATAACGGAGATTCTGAACTGCGTCCCGATTCTCCCCTTTGGGAAGGCATACGTGTTGTTAAAGGGAACATGGACTTCTACGCCGGCTACCCAGAACGTTTGGTGACCGAGCTTGGTTCGACCAAGATTATCCAAACTCATGGTCACTTGTTTGACATCAATTTCAACTTTCAAAAGTTGGACTACTGGGCTCAGGAAGAAGAGGCCGATATCTGTCTCTATGGTCACTTGCATGTGCCAAATGCTTGGATGGAAGGAAAGACTCTTTTTCTAAATCCAGGTTCCATCAGTCAACCACGTGGGACCATCAGAGAATGTCTCTATGCTCGTGTGGAGATTGATGATAGTTATTTTAAAGTGGACTTTTTGACACGAGACCACGAGGTGTATCCGGGCTTGTCCAAGGAGTTTAGCCGATGATTGCCAAGGAGTTTGAGACTTTCTTGTTGGGGCAAGAAGAAACTTTTTTGACCCCTGCTGAAAATCTAGCTGTGTTAATTGATACCCACAATGCGGATCATGCGACCCTCTTGCTTAGTCAGATGACCTATACCCGTGTTCCTGTTGTGACAGATGAAAAACAGTTTGTTGGGACGATTGGGCTCAGAGATATTATGGCTTATCAGATGGAGCATGATTTGAGTCAAGAAATTATGGCGGATACGGATATTGTTCATATGACCAAAACGGATGTAGCGGTTGTTTCGCCTGATTTTACCATTACGGAGGTCTTGCACAAGCTGGTAGATGAGTCCTTCTTGCCTGTTGTGGATGCGTCAGGGATTTTCCAAGGGATCATCACGCGCAAGTCTATCCTCAAGGTAGTCAATGCCCTCTTGCATGACTTTAGTAAGGAATATGAGATTCGATGCAAATGAGAGACAGAATTTCAGATTTTTTAGAGGAAAAGCAGGGCTTGTCTGCCAATTCCAAGCAGTCCTATAAGTATGATCTGGAGCAATTTTTAGACATTGTAGGCGAGCGGATTTCTGAGACCAGTCTCAAGATTTACCAAGCCCAACTAGCCAATCTAAAAATCAGCGTCCAGAAGCGAAAGATTTCGGCCTGTAACCAATTTCTCTACTTTCTCTATCAAAAAGGAGAAGTGGATAGCTTTTATCGTTTGGAATTAGCCAAACAAGCTGAAAAGAAGACGGAAAAGCCAGAAATTCTAGACTTAGCCTCTTTTTGGCAGGAAAGTGACTATTCAGAGGGTCGCTTGCTAGCGCTCTTAATCCTAGAAATGGGGCTCTTGCCGAGTGAGATTTTAGCTCTAAAGGTTGCGGATATCAATCTGGACTTTCAGGTGTTGAGAATCCAGAAGGCTTCTCAACAGAGGATTGTCACCATTCCCACGAGCTTGCTTTCAGAGCTAGAACCCTTGATGGGCCAGACCTATCTTTTTGAAAGGACAGGGAAAGCCTATTCTCGTCAGTGGGCCTTTCGTCAGCTAGAATCCTTTGTCAAGGAGAAAGGTTTTCCAACATTATCCGCTCAAGCCTTGCGGGAACAGTTCATTCTAAGACAGATAGAAAAGAAGGTCGATTTGTACGAAATTGCAAAAAAATTAGGATTAAAAACAGTCCTGACTTTAGAAAAATATAGATAATGGATATTAAACTAAAAGATTTTGAAGGGCCCCTGGATCTTCTTTTGCACCTGGTTTCTAAGTACCAGATGGACATCTACGATGTGCCCATTACGGAAGTTATCGAACAGTATCTAACTTATGTCTCAACCCTGCAGGCCATGCGTCTGGAAGTGACGGGCGAGTACATGGTCATGGCCAGTCAGCTTATGCTGATCAAGAGCCGCAAGCTTCTTCCAAAGGTAGCAGAAGTGACAGACTTGGAGGATGACCTGGAGCAGGATCTTCTCTCTCAAATCGAAGAATATCGCAAGTTCAAGCTCTTGGGTGAGCAGTTGGAAGCCAAGCACCAAGAACGGGCCCAGTATTATTCCAAAGCGCCGACAGAGTTGATTTACGAAGATGCGGAGCTCGTGCATGACAAGACGACCATTGACCTCTTCTTGGCTTTTTCAAATATCCTAGCCAAGAAAAAAGAGGAGTTTGCACAGAATCACACGACTATCTTGCGGGATGAGTATAAGATTGAGGATATGATGGTCATCGTGAAAGAGTCCTTGACTGGACGAGATCAATTGCGCTTGCAGGATTTGTTCAAGGAAGCCCAGAATCTCCAAGAGGTCATTACCCTCTTTTTGGCAACCCTAGAGTTAATCAAAACCCAGGAGCTGATCCTCGTGCAAGAGGAGAGTTTCGGAGATATCTATCTCATGGAAAAGAAGGAAGAAAGTCAAGTGGCCCAAAGCTAGACTTGATAGAGAGGAAAGATGAGTACTTTAGCAAAAATAGAAGCGCTCTTGTTTGTAGCGGGTGAAGATGGGATTAGAGTCCGCCAGTTAGCTGAACTCCTCTCTCTGCCACCGACAGGCATCCAACAGAGTTTAGAAAAATTAGCCCAGAAGTATGAAAAGGACCCAGATTCCAGTTTGGCTCTGATTGAGACAGGGGGCGCTTATAGATTGGTGACCAAGCCTCAGTTTTCAGAGATTTTGAAGGAATACTCTAAGGCACCTGTCAACCAGAGCTTGTCTCGGGCTGCCCTTGAGACCTTGTCCATCATTGCTTACAAACAACCCATCACACGGATAGAAATTGATGCCATCCGTGGGGTAAACTCGAGTGGGGCTTTGGCAAAGTTGCAGGCTTTTGACTTGATAAGAGAAGATGGGAAAAAAGAAGTGTTGGGTCGCCCCAACCTCTATGTGACTACGGATTATTTCCTAGATTACATGGGAATTAACCATTTGGAAGAACTGCCAGTGATTGATGAGCTTGAGATTCAAGCGCAAGAAAGCCAATTATTTGGTGAAAGGATAGAAGAAGATGAGAATCAATAAGTATATTGCCCACGCAGGTGTGGCCAGTAGGAGAAAAGCAGAAGAGCTGATCAAGCAAGGCTTGGTGACGGTTAACGGCCAAGTGGTACGTGAACTAGCAACGACCATCAAGTCAGGCGATAAGGTCGAAGTTGAAGGTCAACCTATCTACAACGAAGAAAAGGTTTACTATCTGCTTAACAAACCACGCGGTGTCATTTCCAGTGTGACAGATGACAAGGGCCGAAAGACGGTTGTCGACCTCTTGCCCAACGTGAAAGAGCGCATCTACCCTGTAGGTCGTTTGGACTGGGATACATCAGGGGTCTTGATTTTGACCAATGACGGGGATTTTACAGATGAGATGATTCACCCTCGTAATGAGATTGACAAGGTTTATGTCGCGCGTGTTAAAGGTGTGGCCAATAAGGATAATCTCCGCCCCTTGACCCGTGGACTTGAGATTGATGGTAAGAAAACCAAGCCGGCTGTCTATGAGATTCTCAAAGTGGATCCAGTTAAAAACCGCTCTGTGGTGCAGTTGACCATCCATGAAGGGCGTAACCACCAGGTTAAAAAGATGTTTGAAGCTGTCGGTCTCCAAGTAGATAAGTTGTCTCGGACTCGTTTCGGACACCTAGACTTGACAGGTCTTCGTCCGGGAGAATCCCGCCGTCTTAATAAAAAAGAAATCAGCCAACTACACACCATGGCTGTAACCAAGAAATAATGAAACGAATTTTGATAGCGCCTGTGCGCTTTTACCAACGTTTTATCTCCCCAGCCTTTCCACCCTCTTGTCGCTTTGAGCCGACTTGTTCCAACTACATGATTCAGGCTATTGAAAAACATGGCTTCAAGGGTGTCTTGATGGGCTTGGCTCGGATTTTACGTTGCCATCCCTGGTCGAAAACAGGTAAGGACCCTGTTCCAGACCATTTTTCCCTCAAACGAAATCAAGAAGGGGAATGAGGTTAGGTAAAAGATTTTAATAAAATAATAAAACCGCATCCTATCAGGTTTGAGTGAGCTTGATAGGATGCGGTTTATCATGTAAAGTTGTTAGTTGAGTTTGAAGTTGCTTATTTCAAAGCTTTTTGTGCGTCTTCAATCATGAGTTTTGTTGATTCAAGACCGCCTCCGCTTAGATACCAGAGGTCTGGTGTTAGTTGGATAATCTTACCATTTTTAGCGGCAGGAGTTTCAGCGATAAGGGCATTTTCTAGGACGCCATCGTTGCTAGAGTTGTCCCCACCGATGGCAAGGGTACGGTTGATGACAAAGAGGATGTCAGGATTGATTTCTTTGACACTTTCAAAGCTGACTTCTTGTCCGTGGCGAGAATCTTCAAATTGAGTATCAGTTGGCTTGAATTTCAAGGTTTGGTACAAGAAAGAGAAACGAGATTGGGCACCAAAGGCAGCCATTTTTCCTTCGTTGAGGAGGATGGCAAGGGCTTTTTTGTCAGAGCTTTCATTTTTAGTAGCGACTTCTTGGATGTTCTTGTCTAGCTTGGCCAATTCTTCCTTGGCTTTCTGTGTACCAGTTTCACCGAAGGCGCTTGCTAGGGATTCGATATTAGTCTTGGTAGAAGTCCAGTAGTCATCTTTGCCTGCTTGGAAGAGAACAGTCGGAGCGATTTCGTTGAACTTATCTACGAATTTTTGGGTACGTGGTGAAGCGATAATTAGGTCTGGTTCAAGAGCAGCAAGGGCTTCTAGGTCTGGCTCAACCATAGAACCAACATTTTTAACTTTTCCAGCTAGGTCTTTTAGATAAGTCGGAACAGTTTTTGTAGGCATTCCGACGATATTCTTTTCAAAACCTAAAGCGCGAATAGTATCCGCAGCACCGAGGTCAAAGGTCACAATCTTTTCAGGGACTTTTGAAAGTGTGACTACACCTAGTGAATTTTTAATGGTTACCTCTGTTGGAGCAGAGCTACTTGACTCCGTCTTACTAGTGCTTGAGTTTGTACTACATGCACCAAGTAGGAGCAAGAAGCTGGCTACTAGGGCAGTGAGGTAAAGTTTGAGGGATGTTTTCATGATTTCTCCTTTTTAAAATGTGATAACGATTTAGGGAGTCTCTAGGTTTTATTGACTAAGAGATTGAAGGTTCTCTAACTTGAACTTATATGTTATTAGCTATAGATACAGATCTTTTTGCCATTGATATCAGCCAGCGTGATGGGAATCTCATAAAGTTGACTGAGCAGGTCAGCCTGCATGATTTGATCTGTTCTTCCCTTGCTAAAGACTTGACCGTCCTTGAAGGCGACAATTTCATCTGCATACTGACTGGCCATGTTGATATCGTGGAGGACGATGATAATGGTCTTTCCTAGTTCCTCCACCAGTCGCTTGAGAATCTGCATCATGCTGACGCTTTGCTTGATATCGAGATTGTTGAGCGGTTCATCTAGCAAGATAAAGTCTGTATCCTGGGCCAGTACCATAGCGATAAAGACCCGCTGGAGCTGGCCTCCAGACAGGCTATCGATGTAGCGGTCTTTTAGGTTGGTCAGTTCCAGATAGTCCAGAGTTTCTCGGATTTTTTCCCAATCTTCTGGTCTCAGTCGTCCTCTACTGTAGGGAAATCGTCCAAAACTGACCAGTTCTTCCACCGTCAATTTGGCTTGGTAATTGATTTTCTGCTTTAGGATAGTGAGTTCTTGAGCTAGTTCTTGTGAATTCCAACTCTCGATTTCACGGCCTTTGATACTGAGAATCCCCTGATCTTTCTTGGTCAGTCTGCTCATGATGGAGAGGAGAGTCGATTTTCCAGCACCATTTGGGCCAATAAAGGCTGTCAGTTTCTGAGGACTGACTTCAAGCGAAATGCCTTGCAAAATATCCTGTTTTTGAATGGATTTGTCAATGTTTTCCAGTTTCACCGACGCGCCCTCCTATAAAGTAAGATAAAGAATAAGAAGCCACCCACACTCTCGATGATCATGCTGATGCGAATTTCCAGAGCAAAAACTCGTTCGATGAGGGCTTGTCCCAAGGTCAAACTAATAAATCCAATCAGAATAGTTACGATAAAGAGCAACTTGTGCCGATAATCTTTGACAATCAGGTAAGTTATATTAGCCAGCATAAAGCCGAAGAAGGCCATAGGCCCTACCAAGGCAGTGGCCGTTGAAGTTAAAAGTACGATGCCCCAGAGGAGCTCTTTCTGTTCTTTTTCAACATCGAGTCCCAATATCTGAGCTGTTTCTCTTTGTAGGTGCAAGACATCCAGAATGACTGCTTTTCGAAAGAAAAAGATGGTCAAAGCAATGATGATCAGAGAGCCGATGGCTAGGATGGAAGTGTTGAGATGTTGAAAGGAGGCAAAGAGACCGTTTTGCAGTTTATCGTATTCGTTTGGATCCATCAGGACCTGAAGGAAGGTACTGATATTTCGAAAGAGACTTCCGAGGGCTAGACAGATCAGCAGTATGAAGACCAGATCTTGCTTCATTAGCGTCTTCAAGTAGCCTTGTAAGGTAAGAAAGAAGAGGGATTGGACAAGAAGTAAGACTAGGAATTCTAAAATAGGGGACTTGCCAAGTTGAAGAAACTTGCTTTCAAAAACCAGTAGTAGAGTTTGCAGTAGGACGTAGAAGGATTCGATTCCTAAAATACTTGGCGTCAGGAAACGATTTTCCGTCAGTGTTTGAAAACTAATGGTCGAAATCCCTGTCGCGATAGCTACCAAGAGATAAACGATAACCTTTTGGGAACGCAACTTCCAAGCAAAGGCTGACAGGTGAGTAATGGGCCAAAAGTAGAGAAGGAAAGCTCCGATGGCCAGAATAATGAGAAGCCAGAAGAGTTTGGTATGTTTGCTTTTAAACTGCATCTTTTCGTCCCCCTCTCCAGAGAAGTAGGATAAAGACGAGGCTACCAATGATTCCTAGTAGAAGACTGACAGACAGCTCATAGGGTCGAATCAAGACTCGAGAGAGGATATCGCAGGCCAGCACCAGATTAGCACCGATCAGTGCGACCATGAGTTTGGTTTGACTTAGATTATCTCCGTAGCGCTTGCGAACAAGATTGGGAACAATAACTCCGAGGAAAGGTAAGCCACCCACGGTAATCATGGTGACACTAGTCGTTAGCGCCACTAGAAAGAGGGCCAGTTTTTCAAGTAGGGAGTAGGAAATCCCCAAACTTTCGCTAGTTTCTTTTCCTAGATTCATGATGGTGAAGGTTTGGGATAATTTCCAAACGGCTATCAGGATGATGAGGCCTAAAAAGAGCCACTCATACTGATGGGTCTGAATCATGGAGAAGGAGCCTTGGGTCCAAGCTGTCATACTCTGAACCAGATTGAAACGGTAGGCGATAACTTCTGTCATAGAACCGATAATCCCGCTATAGATGATTCCAATCAGAGGCAACATCCACCTTTCCTTTACAGTAAAAATGGTCATAAAGGCTAGGAAGAAGAGGGTGAATGTGATGGATGAAACAAAAGCAAAGAGCATCTTTTGGGTCAGACTAGCCGACGGAAAGACAAAGAGGCTCAATACCATTCCCAGTTTGGCCGCTTCAGTGGTTCCAACTGTACTCGGAGCAGCAAACTGATTTTGAGTGATAGTCTGCATGAGCAGTCCTGCCATACTCATACTAGAGGCAGTTAGGAGAATACTAATCGTTCTTGGAAGGCGTGACTCTTGAAAGAGGAGCCAAGTTTCATGATCCAGAGCAAAAAGCTTTCCCCAAGAAAAATCACTGGTCCCAATGCTAATAGAGAGAAAGACTAGGAGTAGAAGTAAGCCAATTAAATAATGAGAAAGTTTCATACCCCATCCTTTTATGTAGATTTGGTATCGAAAGATACCTGCGGATATTACTGTAACACGATTTCTTTAATCTGTCAATAAATTTTCTGACAATTTAATGAATAAAACAAGGAGAGAGTACCAGGACCTTCTCCTCTGTTCTCCTATTCTAAAATGTTTTTGCCTTCTTTAACACGCCAACGATAATCTGATAAAATAATATCTTCGAGGGAGTAGCTAGCCTTCCAATCAAGATATTTTTTAGCTTTTGATGCGTCTGCTAGGACGCTGGCTGGGTCACCAGCACGGCGAGCAACAATTTCGTGTGGTATTTTTTGATTCAGTAATTCTTCAGCAGTTTTAAAGATTTCTTTGACGGTATAGCCTTTTTCAGTTCCCAAGTTAAAGATTTGAGAAGAACTGTCTTCTTGAAATAGGTAGTTCATTCCTCTAACATGAGCCTGTGCAAGGTCCAAGACATGAATGTAATCCCGAATACATGAACCATCACGTGTATCGTAGTCATCTCCAAATATTTTTAGGCTATCATTTTGTCCCAATGCGGTCTTGTTGATATTGGGAATGATGTGAGTTGGATTTTTCACACGCAGGCCGTTTGAAGCATCCATTTCAGCCCCAGCTACATTAAAGTAACGGAAAATGACATATTTCCAATCGTAGCGATTGGCCATCCAGTAAATCATTCGTTCACCCATCAGTTTTGTTTCTGCATAAGGGTTGACAGGGTCGAGCAGGGTATCTTCAGTTGCAGGCTTGTCAATACAGTTATTACCATAGAGGGAAGCAGTCGAAGAGAACATGATTTTTTGAATACCAACTTCGGACAAGACTTTGAGAACTTGGTTCATACCAGCAACATTGGCAGTGAAGTATTTACTTGGATTTTCAATACTTTCGCTCACAACAATTTCACCTGCACAATGGAGAACAGCATCAATCTTGTTTTCTTCCAAGTAAGTTTTTAAGGCACTGGCATCATAAACATCCAGTTGTTTAAAGCTAGCACGACTATCTACAGCTGAACGATTTCCTGTAGAGAGATTATCTAGAACATGTACCTGATAGCCAGCATTTAAAAGAGCTTTAACGGTATGGGAGCCAATGTAGCCAGCTCCACCTGTAACAAGAATTGTTTTGGTCATGATTTTTTCCTTTTTCTAGTTTTGTACTATTTTAAAGAAATAAGAAGGCGAAGTCAACTATTTTCTGCAAATTTCATGAAAAAATTGAACAAATATAGTATTGAATTGTTTTTTGTTTGGAAATTAATAGTTTGGGTGGTCTTGGAATAGTTCTTAGATTTCACCTCACATGCAAGAAAATACAAGCTTTTTCTAAGATAGAGCAAGACTAAGATACTAACTTAGAAATCCACCTTCCCGCTATCCTTCTCCTATAAAAAGTGGTAAAATGGATGAAAGAAAGAAGGAACTGAAATGACAACATTATTTTCAAAAATCAAAGAAGTAACAGA
>CAUQTL010000003.1:0-56066 GCA_963521035.1 uncultured Streptococcus sp. | reverse complement strand
GAAGGTCCTTCTATCATGCCTGGTGGACAAAAAGAGGCCTACGAATTGGTTGCAGATGTTCTTGAAGAAATCTCAGCTAAAGCACCAGAAGATGGCAAACCATGTGTGACTTACATCGGTCCTGATGGAGCTGGTCACTATGTGAAAATGGTCCACAACGGTATCGAGTATGGTGACATGCAATTGATCGCAGAAAGCTATGACCTCATGCAACACTTGCTTGGCCTTTCTGCAGAAGACATGGCTGAAATCTTTACTGAGTGGAACAAGGGCGAATTGGACAGCTACTTGATCGAAATCACAGCTGATATCTTGAGCCGTAAAGACGACGAAGGTCAAGACGGACCAATCGTAGACTACATCCTTGATGCTGCAGGTAACAAGGGAACTGGTAAATGGACTAGCCAATCATCACTTGACCTTGGTGTACCATTGTCACTCATCACTGAGTCAGTATTTGCACGTTACATTTCAACTTACAAAGAAGAACGTGTACATGCTAGCAAGGTCCTTCCAAAACCAGCTGCCTTCAAATTTGAAGGAGACAAGGCTGAGTTGATTGAAAAAATCCGTCAAGCCCTTTACTTCTCAAAAATCATTTCATACGCACAAGGTTTTGCTCAATTGCGTGTAGCTTCTAAAGAAAATAACTGGAACTTGCCATTTGCAGACATCGCATCTATCTGGCGTGATGGCTGTATCATCCGTTCTCGTTTCTTGCAAAAGATTACAGATGCTTACAACCGTGATGCAGACCTTGCCAACCTTCTTTTGGACGAGTACTTCTTGGATGTTACTGCTAAGTACCAACAAGCAGTGCGTGATATCGTAGCTCTTGCGGTTCAAGCTGGTGTACCAGTACCAACTTTCTCAGCAGCTATTACTTACTTTGATAGCTACCGTTCAGCTGACCTTCCAGCTAACTTGATCCAAGCGCAACGTGACTACTTTGGTGCCCACACTTACCAACGTAAAGACAAAGAAGGAACATTCCACTACTCTTGGTATGACGAAAAATAAGTAGGTCTGCCATGGGGAAACGGATTTTATTACTTGAGAAAGAACGAAATCTAGCTCATTTTTTAAGTTTAGAACTCCAAAAAGAGCAATACCGAGTTGATCAGGTTGAGGAGGGGCAAAAAGCCCTCTCCATGGCTCTTCAGACAGACTATGACTTGATTTTATTGAATGCTCAACTGGGGGATATGACAGCCCAGGATTTTGCAGATAAGCTGAGTCGGACTAAGCCAGCTTCAGTCATCATGGTCTTGGACCATCGCGAAGAATTGCAAGATCAGATTGAGACAATCCAACGCTTTGCCGTTTCTTACATCTATAAGCCAGTTATTATTGAGAATCTGGTAGCTCGTATTTCAGCGATTTTCCGAGGTCGGGACTTCATCGACCAACACTGTAGTCAGATGAAGGTTCCAACGTCTTACCGCAATCTGCGTATGGATGTAGAACATCATACCGTTTATCGTGGCGAGGAGATGATTGCTCTGACGCGCCGTGAGTATGACCTCTTGGCTACTCTTATGGGAAGCAAAAAAGTTCTGACTCGTGAGCAGTTGTTGGAAAGTGTCTGGAAGTATGAAAGTGCGACCGAAACCAATATCGTGGATGTCTATATCCGTTATCTACGTAGCAAGCTTGATGTAAAAGGTCAAAAAAGCTACATTAAAACCGTGCGTGGTGTCGGTTACACCATGCAAGAATAGAAAAGCAGTTGCAGTTTTGTAACTGCTTTTTATATGAGTTCTTTATATGTTGACATGCGATTTTGTATTTGCTATAATCAGCTATGGAGGATAGGTCTAATGAAAATAATAAAAAAATTGATGCAAATCGCATTAGCAGTTTTTTTCTTTAGCTTACTGGCAACAAGTGCAGTATTGGCGGATGATGCTGATTCAGAAGGTTGGAAATTTGTCCAAGAAAATGGTAGAACATACTACAAGAAGGGTGACATCAAAGAAAAGGCCTGGCGAGTGATTGATGGCAAGACCTATTATTTTGATCATGTATCAGGAGAGATGGTTGTCGGCTGGCAATATATCCCGTTTCCATCTAAAGGAAGTACCATTGGTCCCTATCCTAATGGTATGAGGTTGGAATTTATGCCAATGCCAAGATGGTACTACTTTAATCAAGATGGGGTACTACAAGAATTTGTTGGTAAGCAAGTTTTAGAAGCAAAAACTGCTACAAATACCAACAAACATCATGGGGAACAATATGATAGCCCAGCAGAGAAACGAACCTATTATTTTGAAGATAAACGTGATTATCACACCTTAAAAACCGGCTGGATTTCTGACGAAGGGCATTGGTATTATTTACAGAAGGATGGTAGCTTCGATGCTCGTATCGACAGTTTAACGGTTGGGGAGCTAGTGCGTGGTTGGATAAATGATGGTTCAGCTTGGTACTATCTAGATCTAGAAACTGGTATCATGCAAACTGGTTGGAAGCAAATTGGCAATAAGTGGTACTACCTCCGTTCATCAGGTGCAATGGCAACTGGTTGGTATCAAGACGGCTCAACTTGGTATTATCTAGATGCTGAAAATGGTGATATGAAAACGGGCTGGCAATATCTTGGTAACAAGTGGTACTATCTCCGTTCATCAGGAGCAATGGCAACTGGTTGGTTCCAGGTCGGTAGTAAATGGTACCATACTTATAGCTCAGGTGCCTTGGCAGTGAATACGACTGTAGATGGCTATTCTGTCAACTATAATGGCGAATGGGTTCAATAATGAAAAAAGCGATTGTGAATGGAAACAATCGCTTTTTTTGTGAAAATATAATAAAATAGATAGGAGAGAATAAATACTTGTAGGAAAAAATGGGACGGCTTTTTCGTCTAGCAAAAGGAAAAAATGACAAAAAAAGTTGGTGTCGGTCAGGCACATAGTAAGATTATTTTAATAGGGGAGCATGCGGTCGTTTACGGTTATCCTGCTATTTCCTTGCCTCTTTTGGAGGTGGAGGTGACTTGTAAGGTGGTCCCTGCTGAAAGTCCTTGGCGTCTCTATGAGGAGGATACCTTGTCCATGGCAGTTTATGCTTCTCTGGAGTATTTGAATATCAAAGAAGCCTGCATTCGCTGTGAGATTGACTCGGCTATTCCTGAAAAACGGGGAATGGGTTCGTCAGCTGCTATCAGCATAGCAGCCATTCGTGCGGTATTTGACTATTATGAGGCTGATCTGCCTCATGATGTACTAGAAATCTTGGTTAATCGGGCTGAGATGATTGCCCATATGAATCCAAGTGGTTTGGATGCTAAGACCTGTCTCAGTGACCAGCCTATTCGCTTTATCAAGAACGTAGGATTTACAGAGCTTGAGATGAATCTATCTGCCTATTTGGTGATTGCCGATACCGGTGTTTATGGTCATACTCGTGAAGCCATCCAAGTGGTTCAAAACAAGGGCAAGGATGCCCTGCCGTTTTTGCATGCCTTGGGAGAATTGACCCAGCAGGCAGAAGAAGCGATTTCACAAAAAGATGCTGAAGGGCTGGGGGAAATCCTCAGTCAAGCGCATTTACATCTAAAAGAAATTGGTGTTAGTAGCCCTGAGGCAGATTCCCTCGTTGAAACGGCTCTTAATCATGGTGCTTTGGGTGCCAAGATGAGCGGTGGTGGGCTAGGAGGCTGTATCATAGCCTTGGCAGACAATTTGACACACGCACAAGAACTAGCAGAAAGATTAGAAGAGAAAGGAGCTGTTCAGACATGGATAGAGAGCCTGTAAAAGTACGTTCCTACGCAAATATTGCCATTATCAAATATTGGGGAAAGAAAAAAGAAAAAGAGATGGTGCCTGCTACTAGCAGTATTTCTTTGACTTTGGAAAATATGTACACGGAGACGACCTTGTCATCTCTACCGACGGATGCGACAGCTGATGACTTTTATATCAATGGTCAGTTACAAAATGAGGCTGAGCATGCTAAGATGAGTAAGATTATTGACCGCTACCGTCCAGATGGTGAGGGCTTTGTTCGTATTGACACTCAAAACAATATGCCTACGGCAGCAGGTCTATCCTCCAGTTCTAGCGGTTTATCCGCCCTGGTCAAGGCTTGCAATGCTTATTTCAAGCTTGGGTTGGATAGAAGTCAGTTAGCGCAGGAGGCTAAGTTTGCCTCAGGATCTTCTTCTCGGAGTTTTTATGGACCACTTGGTGCCTGGGACAAGGATAGCGGGGAAATTTACCCTGTAGAGACAGACTTGAAACTAGCTATGATTATGTTGGTGCTAGAAGACAAGAAAAAACCAATCTCTAGTCGTGACGGGATGAAACTCTGTGTGGAAACTTCGACGACTTTTGACGACTGGGTACGTCAGTCTGAGAAGGATTATCAGGATATGCTGGTTTATCTCAAGGAAAATGACTTTGCCAAGGTTGGGGAATTAACGGAGAAAAATGCTCTGGCTATGCACGCTACGACCAAAACAGCATCACCAGCCTTTTCTTATCTGACGGATGGGTCTTATGAAGCCATGGACTTTGTCCGCCAGCTACGTGAGCAAGGGGAAGCCTGCTACTTTACTATGGATGCTGGTCCTAATGTCAAAGTCCTCTGTCAAGAGAAAGACTTGGAGCATTTATCAGAAATCTTCAGTCAACGTTATCGCTTAATTGTGTCAAAAACAAAGGATTTGAGCCAAGATGATTGCTGTTAAAACTTGCGGGAAACTCTATTGGGCAGGCGAATATGCTATTCTAGAACCAGGGCAGTTGGCATTGATAAAGGCCATTCCCATCTATATGAAGGGCGAGATTGCTTTTTCAGATAGTTATCGTATCTACTCAGATCTGTTTGATTTCGCAGTAGATTTGACGCCAAATCCTGACTATAGCTTGATTCAAGAAACGATTGCTTTGATGAATGGCTTCCTCGCTGATCGTGGGCAGACCTTGCGACCTTTTTCTTTGGAAATCCGAGGAAAAATGGAAAGAGAAGGGAAAAAGTTTGGTTTAGGTTCTAGCGGTAGCGTCGTTGTCTTGGTCATCAAGGCTCTGCTAGCTCTGTATAATCTTTCGATTGATCAGAACCTCTTGTTCAAGCTAGCCAGTGCTGTCTTGCTCAAGCGCGGAGACAATGGTTCTATGGGGGACCTTGCCTGTATTGTGGCAGAGGAATTGGTTCTTTACCAGTCATTTGATCGCCAGAAGGTGGCTGCTTGGCTAAAAGAAGAACACTTGGCGACAGTTTTAGAGCGTGAGTGGGGCTTTTCTATCTCACAAGTGAAACCTACCCTAGAATGTGATTTCCTAGTGGGATGGACCAAGGAAGTAGCTGTGTCTAGTAACATGGTTCAGCAAATCAAGCAAAATATCAATCAGAATTTTTTAAGTTCCTCAAAAGAAACGGTGGCTTCTTTGGTAGAAGCCTTGGAGCAGGGGAAAGTAGAAAAAAGCATCGAGCAAGTAGAAGCAGCCAGCAAGCTCTTAGAAGGCTTGAGCGCAGATATTTACACGCCTTCGCTTAGACAGCTGAAAGAAGCCAGTCAAGATTTGCAGGCTGTTGCCAAGAGTAGTGGCGCTGGTGGTGGTGATTGTGGTATTGCCTTGAGTTTTGATGAGCAATCAACTGAAACCCTAAAAAACCGTTGGGCCGATCTGGGGATTGAGCTCTTATACCAAGAAAGGATAGGACATGACGACAAATCGTAAGGACGAGCATATCCGCTATGCCCTTGAGCAGAAAAGTTCCTATAATAGCTTTGATGAGGTGGAGTTGATTCATTCTTCCTTGCCTCTTTACGACCTGGATGAAATCGATCTGTCGACAGAATTTGCTGGTCGAAAGTGGGATTTTCCTTTTTATATCAATGCCATGACAGGTGGAAGCGATAAGGGAAGAGAAATAAATCAAAAGCTGGCTCAGGTGGCGGAAGCCTGTGGGATTTTATTTGTAACGGGCTCTTATAGTGCGGCTCTCAAAGATCCATCAGATGCCTCTTTTTCTGTCAAGTCTAGTCATCCAAATCTCCTTCTTGGAACCAATATTGGATTGGACAAGCCTGTCGAGTTAGGACTTCAGACTGTAGAAGAGATGAATCCTCTTCTCCTGCAGGTGCATGTCAATGTTATGCAGGAGTTGCTCATGCCCGAGGGAGAAAGAAAGTTCAGAAACTGGCAATCGCATCTAGCAGACTATAGCAAGCAAATCCCCGTTCCTATTGTCTTAAAGGAAGTCGGCTTTGGAATGGATGCCAAGACCATCGAAAGAGCCTATGAATTGGGCGTTCGAACCTTTGACCTGTCAGGTCGTGGTGGTACCAGCTTTGCTTATATTGAAAACCGTCGCAGTGGTCAACGTGACTACCTCAATCAATGGGGTCAGTCTACCATGCAGGCCCTTCTCAATGCCCAAGACTGGAAAGACAAGGTCCAACTCTTGGTCAGTGGAGGGGTTCGGAATCCACTGGATATGATTAAGTGCCTGATTTTTGGCGCCAA
Organism: uncultured Streptococcus sp.; assembly: GCA_963521035.1. Lineage (GTDB taxonomy): Bacteria > Bacillota > Bacilli > Lactobacillales > Streptococcaceae > Streptococcus. The sequence goes on along the minus strand of CAUQTL010000003.1, from coordinate 49,584 downwards.
AGCTGTAGGACTGTCTCGAACAGTTCTGGAATTGGTTGAAACCTACACAGTTGAAGAAGTGATTGGCATTGTCCAAGGCTGGAAAAACGATCTGCGTTTGATTATGTGTGCCCTTAATTGTGCCACCATAGCAGATCTGCAAAAAGTAGACTATCTTCTTTACGGCAAACTAAAAGAAGCAAATGATCAGATGAAAAAGGCGTAATCACCGCCTTTTTTCCATCTTCAGACCGAGGTGACTTTTTTGAGTTGTGATAAAATAGAGGGAGAGGATGCACCTATGAGAAAATTTAAAATCTTTTTATTTATCGAAGCCTGTCTTTTGACAGGAGCTCTGATTTTGATGGTTTCAGAGCATTTTTCGCGTTTTCTGCTGATACTTTTTCTCTTTTTGCTTTTGATTCGCTATTACACTGGTAAAGAGGGGAATAACCTTCTTTTAGTGGTGGCAAGCATTCTCTTCTTTTTCATCGTCATGCTCAATCCTTTTGTGATTCTAGCTATTTTTGTTGCGGTTATCTATAGCCTCTTTCTTCTTTATCCAATGATGAACCAGGAAAAAGAGCAGACCAATTTGGTTTTTGAAGAGGTGGTGACAGTTAAGAAGGAGAAAAATCGTTGGTTTGGGAATCTCCATCATTTTTCAAGCTACCAAACTTGCCAGTTTGATGATATCAATCTCTTTCGTCTCATGGGCAAGGACACCATTCATCTGGAGAGGGTGATTCTAACCAATCATGACAATGTCATTATCCTCAGAAAGATGGTAGGAACGACCAAAATCATTGTGCCTGTAGATGTGGAAGTCAGTCTCAGTGTTAACTGTCTTTATGGTGATTTGAATTTTTTCAATCAGCCCAAGCGAGCCCTCCGCAATGAACACTATCATCAAGAAACCAAAGACTATCTCAAGAGTAACAAGAGTGTCAAGATTTTCTTGACCACTATGATTGGCGATGTGGAGGTGGTCAGAGGATGAAAAAACAAGCCTATGTAATGATTGCTCTCACCTCCATCCTGTTTGTTTTATTTCTGTCCCACAGCTTGCTGGACATCCTTGACTTTGACTGGTCTATCTTTCTGCACGATGTCGAAAAAACAGAAAAATTTGTCTTTTTGTTGTTGGTATTCAGCATGTCCATGACCTGTCTCTTGGCCCTGTTTTGGCGAGGTGTTGAAGAGTTTTCTCTCAGAAAAGTGCAGGCCAATCTCAAGCGTTTATTGGCAGGGAAAGAAGTGGTTCAGGTTGCTGATCCAGATTTGGATGCCAGCTTCAAGTCCTTGTCAGGTAAACTTAATCTTTTGACAGAAGCTCTTCAAAAGTCTGAAAATCACAGTCTTACTCAGGAAGAGGAAATCATCGAGAAAGAACGAAAGCGGATTGCTCGGGATTTGCACGATACGGTTAGTCAGGAGTTGTTTGCGGCCCACATGATTTTGTCAGGTGTCAGCCAGCAGGCTTTGAAACTGGATAGAGAAAAGATGCAGACCCAGTTGCAGAGTGTCACAGCCATTTTAGAAACAGCTCAGAAGGACTTGAGAGTCTTGCTCCTGCATTTGCGCCCAGTTGAATTGGAACAGAAGAGCTTGATAGAAGGGATTCAAATTCTTCTAAAAGAGCTTGAGGACAAGAGTGATCTCAAGGTTAGTCTTAAGCAAAATGTATCTAAATTGCCTAAGAAAATCGAGGAGCATATCTTCCGTATTCTGCAAGAATTGATCAGCAATACCCTCCGCCATGCCCAGGCCTCTTGTCTGGATGTCTATCTCTATCAGACGGATCTTGAATTGCAGCTGAAGGTGGTGGACAATGGGATTGGTTTCCAGTTAGGGAGTTTAGACGACTTGAGTTATGGACTGCGGAATATCAAGGAGCGAGTCGAAGATATGGCAGGAACGGTTCAACTCTTGACAGCTCCCAAGCAAGGTCTGGCGGTTGATATCCGTATTCCCCTGTTAGATAATGAGTTATAAAGGAGTAGAGATGAAAATTTTACTAGTAGATGACCATGAAATGGTCCGATTGGGCTTGAAAAGCTACTTTGACCTCCAAGATGATGTAGAAGTTGTAGGTGAGGCTGCCAACGGATCTCAAGGCATTGACTTGGCCTTGGAACTGCGTCCAGATGTCATTGTCATGGATATCGTCATGCCTGAGATGAATGGAATTGACGCGACCTTGGCCATCCTCAAAGAATGGCCTGAAGCCAAGATTTTGATTGTGACCTCTTACTTAGACAATGAAAAAATCATGCCTGTCTTAAATGCTGGTGCTAGGGGCTATATGCTCAAGACTTCAAGTGCGGATGAATTGCTGCACGCTGTTCGTAAGGTAGCTACTGGGGAGCTGGCCATTGAGCAAGAGGTCAGTAAGAAGGTCGAATACCACCGCAATCATATAGAACTACATGAGGACTTAACTGCGCGTGAGCGAGATGTGCTTCAACTCATCGCCAAGGGCTACGAAAATCAGCGCATCGCAGACGAACTGTTTATCTCTCTCAAGACGGTCAAGACCCATGTGTCCAATATCCTAGCCAAACTTGAAGTCAGCGATCGTACCCAGGCGGCTGTCTATGCCTTTCAGCACCACTTGGTGGGTCATGAAGACTTTTAATAGTTATGTAAAAATAATATTGGAGAAGTAGCTGAACTTAGTATCAAAGAAGCAAGCAAGTACCTCTAGCACGATAAAATATTTTTTTCACAATGTTTTATGTTATTTGTTGACATTCATTTTATAGGGGAGTAAAATGAAGCTAAAGATAACTAAAGTAATGTAGTATTTATCAAAGGATATAAAAAATCCAAAAGGAGGTTAGAATCATGTCTCCGTAAATTATCAAAATAAGGTCACTAGAGCGTTAAGGAATTTTGAAGAAAGGATTTTTGTCATGAAAAAATATATTACTTATGCAGCTTTATTACTTACTTCAGGAGCTTTGTTATCAACTACTTATGTAGTTAATGCAGAAACTACAACGTCTACCACTAAAGTGACTACATCACAAACAACTTCACAGTATACAAGCGAGAAAGAAGCAATTGATCAACTTGTTAAAGAAGGTAAAATTAAGGTTGAAGATGCAGAACAAGTTAAGTTGGTAGGATTTTCTCCTAGAGAATTAACGCAAGTAGAAGGCGATCAAGAAAAAATAGCATTTAATCAAAATAGAGATGATAAAGGAACCTGGATGATAACAGATGGTCGCTGGTGGTTCAAATATACTTCAGGTGGGTATGCTAAACATTGGGAATTCTTAGATAAGAAATGGTATTATTTTGATGATCAAGGTTGGATGAAATCAAATGAGTGGATTAACCCAGATGGTAATTGGTACTATCTTTCAAATGACGGTTCCATGCTAACTGATTATAATAGAGTTAATGGGAAACCTTATTTCTTCAGATCTAACGGTGTTTGCGTAGAAAATAAAGGTCAGGCAATTGCTGAGTATGCAGAGACATTTGTAGATAAAATCCCATATGTTGGGGGTTGGGCAGACTTGAATAAGGGTGTAGATTGCTCAGGATTTACACATGCCATATATAAAAACTTTGACATTTACTTAGGAACTGATACTAGATCTCAATTTAAGCAAGGAATTGATGTAACTGGTAATGAAAAACCTGGAGATTTAATTTTCTTTAATAATCTTGAACATGTGGGAATTAATATTGGCGGTAACCAAGTGGTTCACGCAAATTATGTAAGAAAATTTGTAAACATAACTAACAATGAATACATTGGATCTATTGACGGAGCTAGACGAGTTTGGTAACAATAAAATTTAAATGTCATAAATAATTTGTTACTAATTGGAGGAAACGGCTATGAAAAAATCTAAACTACTTACACTTGGTTTGCTTGCAGGTGCTGGCCTACTTTTATCTATCAACCAAGCACAGGCTGCAGATACATGGGTAAAAAATGGTTCTGACTGGAATCTTTCTCAAGATGGCAGTCTAGCTAAAAACAAATGGGTGCAAAATGCTGGCTCTTGGTACCACTTTGACGGTTCTGGTAAAATGCAGACAGGCTGGTTCAAAGACGGAAATACATGGTATTCACTAGCAGATAGTGGTGCTATGCGCACAGGTTGGTACAAGGATGGTAACACATGGTACTCACTCGCAAATAGTGGTGCTATGCGTACAGGTTGGTACAAAGAAGGGTCTACTTGGTACTACCTCAAAGACAGTGGTGCTATGGCAACAGGATGGGCGACTGCAAATGGTCAATGGTCTTACTTTGAAAAATCAGGTGCTATGGTAGCAGATAGAGCTGTTCCAGCAAGCGATGGGGAAAGTTATGTCATTGGTAAGGATGGTTATATGTTAACCAGACTTCCAAGTGAAGTTGAACAAGATCCTTTTGATGATACAGTTATTACAGATATCGTTACTTTGTCTGATGGTTATGACTATCACCTTGTTCATCATAAGAAAGATGGAGTTGTTATCGAAAAGAATGCCTGGTATATCAAACCTATTGTTGAACGTTTTTCTTATCAAAAGATTGGCGATATAAAAGTAAATACTTTAGATGCAATTACTGATAATAAAAAACCAGGGGAAGAAATTGATCCTAAAGCTGTCATAAAGAATTTCCAAAACTTACCAAATAAGTATTACTTTGGAGCAGATGGACGTAAGGTTGCGAATCTACCAGAATTCACTACTCACTTCCCTATTCAAAAAGTTGGGGCTGAACTTTATCTTAAAAACTCAAGTCCAGTTATTAGTCTAGAATCATCTGGATTTACAATTAATGACAATAAACTTTATCTAAGAGATGTCAATGATCATAATGGTAAACTTGTAACTGGATATTTCACAATGTTTATGGACGGATTATCATATAAAGATCACCATATTTTAGGCTATGCAGATGAATCTGGTGAAATCGTGAAGATGAAAGTTTTGCCTAATGATTTCCGTGATTATATTGAAAAAGGAATTTCCGGTTTTTATGGAGAAACTGTTAGATATGACAGTTCAACAGGAAATGTTTCTGTTGTGAAATAAACTATCTGACATAGTAAAAAGAAAAAAGCGAACAGTTTTGTTTACTAGGAAGTCATGTTCATTTCACTATAGAACAGGAGGAAATAACTATGAAAAAATCTAAACTATTCACTCTTGGTTTGCTTATAGGTGCTGGTCTGCTTTTATCTATCAACCAAGCACAGGCTGCAGATACTTGGGTTAAAAATGGTGCTGACTGGAATCTTTCTCAAGATGGCAGTCTCGCTAAAAACAAATGGGTACAAAATGCTGGCTCATGGTATCATTTTGACAGCACTGGTAAAATGCAGACAGGCTGGCTCAAAGAAGGCAATACTTGGTATTCACTAGCAGATAGTGGTGCTATGCGCACAGGCTGGTACAAGGAAGGCAATACCTGGTACTCACTCGCAAATAGTGGTGCCATGCGCACTGGCTGGTATAAGGAAGGTAACACCTGGTACTCATTAGCTAATAGTGGCGCTATGCGTACTGGCTGGTACAAAGAAGGCAACACATGGTACTATCTTCATTTTAGTGGTTCTATGATGACAGGTTGGGAGTGCATAAATGGTGATTGGTATTATTTTGAACAATCAGGTGCAATGGCCTCTGATAGAGTTGTAAATTCTAGTGATGGAACAGGCTATATTCTCAGCAAGGATGGACATATGTTCACTTTACAAGATAGCCCTTATAAACATGATGATATTGTTCGTTTAGGCGATGGATATGAATATCTGATTAAAGCAAAATATGATGGGAATAAATTTACTGATGTTATAGTGGCTAAAAACACTTGGTATGTCAAACCTGAGTTCAAGAAGTTTTCCGACAAATATGGGGATCATGTTGCAAATATAACCTTAGCTTTAGTGGATAATAAAGAAAAAGGACAAGAAATTGATCCTAAAGCTGTTATTCGTAATTTCCAAAATCTGCCAGGTCGATATTACTTTGGAGCAGATGGTCGTAGAGTATTACCACTTCCAGAGATGACAACTAGATCAGAAATCAAAAAAGTTGGCAATGATCTTTATCTAGAAGACCCAGGTGTACGACTTAGACTTCCGTCTACTTACTTCACAATCAATAACAATAAACTATACTATTTAGAAAATGAACAAGGTAAGCTTAAAACAGGTTACTTTGTACTGATTGATGATGGAGCAACCACTACTCACTATCACATTCTAGCCTATGCGGATCAATCCGGTGAGATTCTTAAGATGAAACGCTTGCCATCAGGAGTTAGAGATTATCTTGACAAAGAAATCGATGGTTTCTATGGTCAAAAAATTAAGATTGAATCTCCACACTCAAACGAATATTACAAAGTGGTTGTGGTTAAATAAGAAAAACGAATCGCCTAATGAGGGATGTATGGGCGATTCGTTTTTTAACTGTAATCAGCCACTACTGAATACCTTTTATAAGATTATATTTGAATTCTAAAGAAAATTAAGAAGAAACCATACTTCCAGCAGGATTGAAAAGCGCATTCATTACTTGAAAAAAGTCGCCCATTTATGTTATAATAGACTGTATTTAAAAAATTTTAAGGAGAAATGACAGAATGTCTGTATCATTTGAAAACAAAGAAACAAACCGTGGTGTCTTGACTTTCACTATCTCTCAAGACCAAATCAAACCAGAATTGGACCGTGTCTTCAACTCAGTGAAGAAATCTCTTAATGTTCCAGGTTTCCGTAAAGGTCACCTTCCACGTCCTATCTTCGACAAAAAATTTGGTGAAGAGTCACTTTACCAAGACGTTATGAACGCTCTTTTACCAAACGCTTATGAAGCAGCTGTAAAAGAAGCTGGTCTTGAAGTCGTTGCACAACCAAAAATTGATGTAACTTCAATGGAAAAAGGTCAAGACTGGGTTATTACTGCTGAAGTCGTTACAAAACCTGAAGTAAAATTGGGTGACTACAAAAACCTTGAAGTATCAGTTGATCTAGAAAAAGAAGTAACAGACGCTGACGTTGAAGAGCGTATCGAACGCGAACGCAACAACTTGGCTGAATTGGTTATCAAAGAAGCTGCTGCTGAAAACTGTGATACTGTTGTCATCGACTTCGTTGGTTCTATCGACGGTGTTGAATTTGATGGCGGAAAAGGTGAAAACTTCTCACTTGGACTTGGTTCAGGTCAATTCATCCCTGGTTTCGAAGACCAATTGGTAGGTCACTCAGCTGGCGAAACTGTTGATGTTATCGTAACATTCCCAGAAGACTACCAAGCAGAAGATCTTGCAGGTAAAGAAGCTAAATTCGTAACAACTATCCACGAAGTAAAAGCTAAAGAAGTTCCAGCTCTTGACGATGAGCTTGCAAAAGACATCGACGAAGAAGTTGAAACACTTGCTGAATTGAAAGAAAAATACCGTAATGAATTGGCTGCTGCTAAAGAAGAAGCTTACAAAGATGCAGTTGAAGGTGCAGCAATTGATAAAGCTGTAGAAAACGCTGAAATCGTAGAACTTCCAGAAGAAATGATCCACGAAGAAGTTCACCGTTCAGTAAATGAATTCCTTGGAAACTTGCAACGTCAAGGTATCAACCCTGACATGTACTTCCAAATCACAGGAACTACTCAAGAAGACCTTCACAAACAATACGAGGGAGAAGCTGAGTCACGTACTAAGACTAACCTTGTTATCGAAGCAGTTGCCAAAGCTGAAGGATTTGACGCTTCAGAAGAAGAAATCCAAAAAGAAATCGAGCAATTGGCTGCAGACTACAACATGGAAGTTGCACAAGTACAAAGCTTGCTTTCAGCTGATATGTTGAAACACGACATCACAATCAAAAAAGCTGTTGAATTGATTACAAGCACAGCAACAGTTAAATAATCTTGTACTCTTCGAAAATCTCTTCAAACCACGTCAGCGTCGCCTTACCGTACTCAAGTACAGCTTGCGGCTATCTTCCTAGTTTGCTCTTTGATTTTCATTGAGATTAATAAACAAAAAACCCACCTGATTAGGTGGGTTTTCTTGTGTACTATTTTCCAAAAATCTCTTTGAGGTCTGCGTCTGTAATTCCAATCATAGCTGGAATACTGGTCCAGTTTTCTTCGGTCAGGATGTAAGGTTGTTCAGAGTCACTTGATGTGGCAGTTTCAGAGATGGATTGTTTATTTTTTTCAATATTTTCAATTAAATCACTGAAGCGCTCAATCAGATAGGTTTTTCGGGCAGTTCCGATGTGCTGGGTAGCATAGTCGAAAGCCTGTAATTCGCCTAGTAAGATGAGTTTGCTTTTGGCACGTGTAATGGCTGTGTAGATGAGATTGCGCTCCAGCATGCGCCTACTAGCACTAGTGATAGGTAAGATGACAACAGGGAACTCACTTCCCTGAGACTTATGGATACTCATGGCATAGGCCAAACGAATCTTGTACCATTCGTTACGTGGGTAAGAGACTTCGTTGCCGTCAAAATCAATGACAATCTCGTCTTGTTTCGACTCGGTGTATTTACCAGGAATCAGGTCTGTGATGGCTCCTAAATCTCCATTAAAGACATTGATTTCAGCATCATTGACCAGGTGAATGACCTTGTCGCCCTTACGATAATGGCACTGGGGAGCTTCAAAACTAAGTTGGTCTTTTTGTGGTGGGTTAAGGAGGTCTTGCATGAGCTGGTTGATGGCATCAATCCCTGCCGTCCCTCTGTACATGGGAGCCAGAACTTGGATATCACGGGCAGGAATACCACTTCTGAGGGCGGCGCCTAAGATTTTTTCAATCGTAGCTGGAATATGGCCACTAGCAATTTCAAAGTAGGAACGGTCAGCTTTTTTCTGGGTGAAATCAGCTGGCAAGATGCCCTGTCGAATTTGACTAGCTAGCGTGACGATGGTTGATTCCTCGCTTTGCCGATAAATTTTTTCCAAGCGAGTCTGAGGAATCAAGGGAATATGAAGCAGATCCGCTAGAACCTGTCCAGGGCTGACAGACGGTAGCTGGTCGCTGTCACCCACGATGAGGATTTTACTGTTAGAAGAGATGTTGGAGAAGAGTTGATTGGCCAGCCAAGTATCCACCATGGAAAATTCATCTACGATGATAAAGTCAGCATCCAGATAATCTTCCAGATGACTGGTATCATCGTCACCTGTCATTCCTAAATGTCGGTGTATGGTCGCGCTAGGCAAACCTGTCAATTCATTCATGCGGCGAGCTGCTCGTCCAGTTGGAGCAGCAAGAAGAATAGGTAGGTTGCTTTTTTTCCTGAGGTCAAGTCCTTCTAAAAGGGCGTAAACAGCGATGATACCATTGATAACCGTTGTCTTACCAGTACCAGGCCCACCTGTCAGGATAAAGACCTTGTTCTGGATAGCGTCGCAGATAGCTTGTTTTTGAATACTATCATACTCAATCTCCAAATCTTCTTCGACAGTAGCGATATGTTTTTGAATGGTTTTTAAATCATGACTCTTCTGTTTTCCTTTTTCAAGGATACGAACCAAGTGACTACGGATGCCTTCCTCAGCGAAAAAGAGGCTGTTGTCAAAAATCTTGGTATCAACCTGCTGAACCTTGTCTTCTTCAATCAGGTAGGAGAGCTCTTGGGCCACTTGGCTGGGATCCAGTTCCACGGGGCGAGAAGATTCAAGGAGAGTAAGGGTTTGTTCCAGCAAATCCCGTGCTTCAACATAGGTGTCCCCTGTTTCCATACAGGTCTGAAAAAGACTGTGAACTAGACCGGCACGAAAGCGTTCAGGAGCCTGACTTTCGATGCCTAGTTCTTCTGCTAATTGGTCAGCAATAGTAAAGCCCAAACCCTTGATATCTTCAACTAGTTGGTAGGGATAATTTTCAACCACGTCAAGGGTTTTTTCCTTGTAAAAGTCTTGAATCTGAAAGGCTAATTTATTGGGAATGCCGTAGTTGGCTAGTTTGGCCAAGACCATCTCGGTTCCGTAGTTGAGACGAAGAGTTGAGACGAAGGCCTCGCGATTTTTGGCAGAGAGTCCTGCAATGCCTTCTAACTTTTCTGGGTGTTGCAAAATTTCGTCAATGGTATTGCCGCCATAGGTATCTACAATTTTTTGAGCTATTTTGAGACCAATTCCCTTGAAATGGCTACTTGAAAAGTACTTGACCAAGCCCTTGCTAGTTGGTTTTGCGCGTTCATAACGACTGATTTGCAGTTGCTCCCCATACTTGGAGTGCTGGACAATTTGTCCCCAAAAAGTATAGTCTTCTCCCTCAATCACATCAGCCATGGTGCCCGTGACAATGATTTCAAAATCATCAAAATCCTCTGCGTCCGTATCGTCGATTTCTAGGAGAAGGATGCGATAAAAATTGCTGGGATTTTCAAAAATAATCCGTTCAATGGTTCCTGAAAAATAAACTTCCATAAGATTCCTTTGCATAAATAGGTGAGAGTTAATACTCTTCGAAAATCAAATTCAAACCACGTCAGCTTCGCCTTGCCGTACTCAAGTACAGCCTGCGGCTAGCTTCCTAGTTTGCTCTTTGATTTTCATTGAGTATAACTTTGTTTCTATCTTAATCAAACTGGGTAGTGAATAATTATCGTCTCACGATAGAAGAAGAGGCTGAGATTGCTGATTCTCGGCCTCTTAGGTCTCTTAAAATGTTCCGATACGGGTGATTGGCCAGAAGCGGAATTTAGCTTCCCCTGTGATATCTTTTGCTTTAAAAGTACCTACGTGGCGGCTGTCGCTTGAAACTAAGCGGTCGTCTCCGAGGAGAAGGTATTCTCCTTCTGGGACAGTAAAGCTAAAGTTGGTATTGTAGTTGACATCAACTGTGAAGGCTTGGGCTTTTTCAGCAATACTTCTAAAGAAGGTTCCTTTATTTCCTTCAAATCCCTTACCTGAGTATGTGCTTTGGAGTTTGTCATCCTTGAAACGTTTGATGTAATCAGCTAGGTAAGGTTCATCTGTCTCTTTGTCATTGATGTAAAGTTTATCATTTTCGTAACGGATGGTATCGCCAGGCATTCCGATGACACGTTTGACAATGTCCTTATTTCCATCTTCCTCATGGGCAACCACGATATCAAATCGGTCAATAGGTAGGTGTTTGACAACAAAGAGGATTTCACCATCCGCTAGGGTAGGATCCATGGAATGCCCTTCTACGCGAACATTGCTCCAAAAAAAGATACGACTTAAAGCTAGTAATGACAGAATTAGGAGGAACAATCCCCACTCTTTTAAGAAATTTTTAAATGAATTCATAACTTACCTTTCTAAGCGTTTTTTCGCTTTTTCAGTATTTTTAAAGTGCAATTTGGCGCAGAAGTTGAGTCCCTGCATACCATAGGCTTGCAAAATCTGGCTAGCCACCTTATCAGAAGCCGTTCCAGCTCCACTTGGAAGTTGATAGCCCAGCTCTCGTCCTAGATTTTCAAGATTTTCTAGAAAGAGATTACGCGCAATGATGGAAGAAACTGCGACAGCCAAGTATTTGCCCTCAGCCTTTTCTTCTAAGCTGATAGGATTGCTGAAACGATTGGCCTCTTGTGCCAAGTACTTGTCATAATTTTTAGCACTGGTAAAGGCATCAATCACAATTTTCTCAGGCTGAATGCCTTTTTGAAGAAGGAGATAGATAGCCTGATTATGGAGGGCTACCTTAACAGAAACAGCATTGTAGCGGTCTCCGATGACCTCGTTGTACTTACTTGGTGAGAGAAGCAGTGCCTGGTGCTGAATTTTTTCTTTGAGAATAGGGGCAATCTGACGGATCTTTTGGTCGGTCAGAGTCTTAGAATCCCCCACACCGAGTTTTCTCAAGAAGTCATGCTGGTCAGGTGTGACAAAGGAAGCCACAACTGCAAGCCCACCAAAGTAGGAACCATTTCCCACCTCATCTGTCCCAATTAAAGGAAGGTTTTGTCCGTTAATTTCCTCTACAACTTGATAGCCAAAGAAATGAGCGTATTTCTCAGCTCCTTCGCCCTGAAGCAAGACCTTTCCAGAAGTATAGATAGAAACCGTTGCCTGAGGCAGTTTCAAAAAGTAGCGGATATAGGGGTTCTTACTGGGAGCCAGACTGGTTTGATAGTGTTCAAGGAAAGCCTGGATCTCCTTTTCGCTTGGTGTGAGTGTTATACTTGCCATAGTTTCTATTGTACCACAAAAGTAGGCAAATTTGTAAAAACTGACAAAGTTAGCGAATTTTGGTATAATATCGTGAGGTGAATTTTATGGCAAATCTAAATCGATTCAAATTTACATTCGGGAAAAAATCATTAACCTTGACAACCGAGCATGATAACCTTTTTATGGAGGAAATCGCTAAGGTTGCGACAGAAAAATACCAAGCAATTAAAGAACAAATGCCTAGTGCAGACGATGAAACAATCGCTCTTTTGTTGGCAGTCAACTGTTTGTCAACTCAGCTCAGCCGTGAGATTGAATTTGATGATAAGGAGCAAGAATTAGAAGAATTGCGCCACAAGCTTGTGACTTGTAAGCAAGAACAGAGCAAGATTGAGGATTCCTTATGATTTCACTCCTTCTTCTATTGGTCTTGGCTTGGGGATTTTATATCGGCTATCGGAGAGGCCTGCTCTTACAGGTCTATTACCTGATTTCAGCCATGGCATCGGCTTTTGTGGCTGGCCAGTTTTATAAGGGACTTGGAGAGCAATTTCATTTGCTACTTCCTTATGCAAATCCACAGGAAGGTCAGGGAACTTTCTTTTTCCCATCGGATCAACTCTTTCAGTTGGATAAGGTCTTTTACGCAGGAATCGGCTACTTGCTTGTATTTGGGATAGTCTATAGCATCGGTCGTTTGCTTGGTCTCCTCTTACACTTGATTCCTAGTAAAAAATTGGGTGGCAAGTTGTTCCAAGTTTCAGCAGGTATCTTATCCATGTTGGTGACCTTATTTGTCTTGCAGATGGCTTTGACAATCTTGGCGACCATTCCCATGGCAGCTATACAAAATCCTCTTGAAAAGAGTATCGTCGCAAAACACATCATCCAGAGCATACCAGTAACCACTAGTTGGCTCAAACAAATCTGGGTGACAAATTTAATCGGATAAAAAGGGCAGGAATTTTCCTAGCCCTTTGTTTACAGATTGACTCGAATCTATCAGAATGTAAAAAGCTACCACACCTAGACATTCAAAGACAAGGAAATAAAGATGAACAAGAAAATATTAGAAACATTAGAGTTCAATAAGGTCAAGGCCTTGTTTGAACCTCATTTGTTGACCGAGCAGGGCTTGGAGCAATTGAGACAGCTGGCTCCGACTGCCAAAGCAGATAAAATCAAACAGGCTTTTGCTGAGATGAAGGAAATGCAGGCTCTTTTTGTTGAGCAACCGCATTTTACCATTCTTGCAACCAAGGAAATTGCAGGAGTCTGCAAGCGGTTGGAGATGGGAGCGGACCTCAATATCGAGGAGTTCCTACTCTTGAAGCGCGTGCTTCTTTCTAGCCGAGAACTGCAAAGTTTTTATGCTAATCTGGAAAATGTCAGCTTGGAAGAATTAGCCCTCTGGTTTGAGAAATTACATGATTTTCCGCAATTACAAGGAAATCTTCAGGCCTTTAATGATGCAGGTTTCATTGAAAATTTCGCCAGTGAAGAATTGGCGCGAATCCGTCGAAAAATCCATGATAGCGAGAGTCAGGTACGCGATGTCTTACAAGACTTGCTCAAGCAAAAAGCGCAGATGTTGACAGAAGGAATTGTTGCTAGCAGAAATGGCCGTCAGGTTTTACCAGTCAAAAACACCTACCGCAATAAGATTGCAGGTGTCGTGCATGATATTTCTGCCAGTGGAAACACCGTCTATATCGAACCCCGTGAGGTGGTCAAACTGAGCGAAGAAATCGCTAGTCTGCGAGCAGATGAGCGCTATGAAATGCTTCGCATTCTCCAAGAAATTTCTGAACGTGTCCGCCCTCATGCAGCTGAGATTGCTAACGATGCTTGGATTATTGGCCATCTAGACTTGATTCGTGCCAAGGTTCGTTTTATCCAAGAAAGGCAAGCAGTCGTTCCTCAGCTGTCAGAAAATCAGGAGATTCAACTGCTCCATGTTTGCCATCCTTTGGTCAAAAATGCCGTTGCAAATGATGTCCATTTTGGTCAAGATTTAACAGCGATTGTTATTACAGGACCCAATACAGGTGGTAAGACCATCATGCTTAAAACTCTGGGCTTGACGCAGATTATGGCCCAGTCTGGTTTGCCGATTTTAGCAGACAAGGGAAGTCGTGTTGGTATTTTTGAAGAAATCTTTGCCGATATTGGAGATGAGCAATCTATTGAGCAGAGCTTGTCTACCTTCTCTAGCCACATGACCAATATTGTGGATATTCTTGGCAAGGTCAACCAACATTCACTCTTGCTCTTGGATGAGTTGGGGGCTGGTACAGACCCTCAAGAAGGAGCAGCCCTTGCTATGGCTATTCTGGAGGACCTTCGCCTGCGTCAAGTCAAGACCATGGCTACAACTCACTATCCAGAACTCAAGGCCTACGGTATTGAGACAGCCTTTGTGCAAAATGCCAGCATGGAGTTTGATACTGCAACTCTACGCCCGACCTATCGCTTTATGCAGGGTGTGCCTGGCCGAAGCAATGCCTTTGAAATTGCCAAACGTCTAGGTCTATCTGAAGTTATCGTAGGGGATGCCAGTCAGCAGGTCGATCAGGACAATGATGTCAATCGTATCATTGAGCAACTGGAAGAGCAGACGCTGGAAAGCCGTAAACGCTTGGACAATATCCGTGAGGTGGAGCAAGAAAATCTCAAAATGAACCGTGCTCTCAAAAAGCTCTACAATGAGTTCAATCGTGAAAAGGAAACCGAGCTTAATAAGGCGCGTGAACAGGCTGCTGAGATTGTGGACATGGCCCTAAGTGAGAGTAATCAGATTCTTAAAAATCTCCACAGTAAATCTCAACTCAAACCCCACGAAATCATTGAAGCCAAGGCCAAGCTGAAAAAATTGGCTCCTGAAAAAGTAGATTTGTCTAAAAACAAGGTTCTTCAAAAGGCCAAGAAAAAACGAGCTCCAAAGGTGGGAGATGATATCGTTGTTCTCAGTTATGGACAGCGTGGTACCTTGACCAGTCAACTCAAAGATGGCCGCTGGGAAGCTCAAGTTGGCTTGATTAAGATGACCTTAGAAGAGAAAGAATTTGACCTTGTTCAAGCCCAGCAAGAAAAGCAAGTCAAGAAGAAACAGGTCAATGTCGTGAAACGAACTTCGGGTCGTGGCCCACAAGCCAGACTGGACCTTCGAGGCAAACGTTATGAAGAGGCCATGAATGAGCTAGATTCCTTTATCGACCAAGCCTTGCTTAATAATATGGCTCAAGTTGATATTATCCATGGTATCGGAACAGGAGTCATCCGTGAAGGAGTTACCAAATACCTACAAAGAAACAAACATGTCAAGAATTTCGGCTATGCCCCACAAAATGCTGGAGGGAGTGGCGCAACTATTGTCACTTTTAAAGGATAGCAGTATTCTGGACTTTATAAAGTAAAAACTGTTGAACTAATTTTTACTAATAAACACATTGACAAAAGCCAACATTTTTTGTAAAATAAGAATCAATTAAATACCAACACCGAATGAAGTTTAATAGAAGTGGGGAATCGTTTGATTTTCCATGACTGTAAATGGACGGAACTCTGGAGAGACCGTGAAGGCACCGAAGGGGCAAGGCAGGCAACTGCTCAAACTCTCAGGTAAAAGGACAGAGCTAGGATAGACCGCTTTTTAGCATTTATCTAAGCATTCCAGAGTACATGTATCTTGCATGTGCTCTTTCTTTTGGGGTTGAAAAGATAGGAGAATAGAATGTTAGAATTGCTTAAATCAATTGATGCTTTTGCTTGGGGACCTCCCCTCTTGATTTTATTGGTCGGAACAGGGATTTACCTCACTGCCCGTCTCGGACTTTTACAGGTTTTGCGTTTGCCTAAGGCCTTTCAACTTATTTTTACCAAGGATAAGGGGCATGGCGATGTATCCAGTTTTGCGGCCTTGTGTACAGCCCTCGCAGCGACAGTTGGTACGGGAAATATTATCGGGGTGGCGACGGCTATCAAAGTTGGTGGACCAGGAGCTCTCTTTTGGATGTGGATGGCTGCTTTCTTTGGAATGGCTACCAAGTATGCGGAAGGACTACTAGCTATCAAATACCGCACCAAGGACGACCATGGTGCAGTGGCGGGAGGTCCAATGCATTATATCCTTCTAGGGATGGGAGAAAAGTGGCGTCCCCTTGCCATCTTCTTTGCCCTTGCAGGTGTGCTAGTAGCTTTGTTGGGGATCGGGACCTTCACCCAAGTCAACTCGATTACAGAATCTATCCAAAATACGACGACTATTTCGCCAGCTATCACGGCTCTTGTTTTGTCTGTATTTGTAGCGATTGCAGTCTTTGGTGGACTCAAGTCCATTTCTAAGGTTTCAACTACTGTTGTTCCTTTTATGGCTATTATTTATATTTTGGGAACTCTTACAGTTATTTTCTTTAATATCGGGAAAATCCCTGCTACAATCACTCTAATCTTGACATCCGCTTTTAGTCCGGTTGCTGCGGTAGGTGGATTTGCCGGTGCTAGTATTCGAATGGCTATTCAAAATGGTGTGGCGCGTGGTGTGTTCTCAAACGAATCTGGTCTGGGTTCTGCTCCCATTGCAGCAGCTGCAGCTAAGACAAACGAACCAGTAGAGCAAGGTTTGATTTCTATGACAGGGACTTTTATTGACACCCTCATTATCTGTACGCTGACTGGTTTGACCATCTTGGTAACTGGTGTTTGGAGTGGTGACTTAAATGGGGTGGCTTTGACTCAGTCAGCCTTCTCAACAGTCTTTTCACACTTTGGACCTGCCCTCTTGACCATCTTCCTTGTGCTCTTTGCATTTACAACGATTCTAGGTTGGAACTACTATGGAGAACGCTGTTTCGAGTTCCTCTTTGGTGTTCGCTTTATCTGGCTTTACCGTGTGGTTTTTGTACTCATGGTCTTGTTGGGAGGATTTATCGAGTTGGATATGGTTTGGATTATCGCAGATATTGTCAATGCCTTGATGGCTCTGCCAAACTTGATTGCCCTCTTAGTTTTATCACCAGTTGTTATTGCTGAGACTAAAAAGTATTTTAATAAATAATGAAATCACACAGCTCGTGTGATTTTTTGCTTTCATAAAAAATTTCTATCAGTGTAATTTAAAATATATATTATGCAAGGTATAGAATCTGTGATAGACTAGATTTCAACAACATGAAAAGAGGTTTTATGATGACAATATTTACCATCCATACAGTAGAATCAGCACCAGTAGAAGTGAAAGAAGTTCTTGAAACAGTACAAAAAGATAACAATGGCTATATTCCCAACCTAATCGGTCTTTTGGCTAATGCACCAACTGCTTTAGAAGCCTACAGAACTGTCGGAGCCATCAATCGTCGTAACAGCTTGACGCCTGTTGAGCGTGAAGTGGTGCAGATCACGGCAGCTGTGACCAATGGTTGTGCCTTCTGTGTCGCAGGTCACACAGCCTTTTCAATCAAACAAATCCAGATGAATGATGATCTTCTGCAAGCCCTTCGCAATCGTACTCCAATTGAAACAGATCCTAAATTGGACACTCTAGCTAAGTTTACTTTGGCAGTTATCAATACCAAGGGTCGTGTAGGAGATGAAGCCTTGGCTGAGTTTCTAGAAGCTGGCTACAGCCAACAAAATGCCTTGGATGTGGTTCTTGGTGTCAGTCTAGCAAGCCTCTGTAACTATGCCAACAACCTAGCCAATACACCAATTAATCCAGAATTGCAACCTTATGCTTAATTCATATCTGAGTAAAATGAAGTCTGAAATCAACGGGCTTCGTTTTTTTTATACTCAATGAAAATCAAAGAGCAAACTAGGAAGCTAGCCGCAGGCTGTACTTGAGTACGGTAAGGCGACGCTGACGTGGTTTGAATTTGATTTTCGAAGAGTATTAAGTCCTCATTTAAGCGCTTTTATGATATACTGAAACTAACATGATTATTGGAGGTTAGGATGAAAAAACTCCCCTTGGTATTTTCTGGTTGTTTGTTAGGTTTGGCAGGAGCTGGAAATCTTATTTTAGATACGTTGCCGGTTCTGTCCCATCTTTTTAGTCTGACAGGTTTGGTTTTGTGGCTCTTTTTTCTGCTTCTGCATCTTTTTAATTGGAAAGAAACCAAGCAAGAATTGACCAAGCCCCCACTTTTGTCAGGAATGGCCACCTTTCCCATGGCTGGGATGATTTTATCTACCTATGTCTTTCGTGTCTTCCCTCATCTTCCTTTAGTCGCGCAAGGGCTCTGGTGGTTTTCATTTCTCTTGGATTTGGCCTTGATTGCTGGTTTCACTATAAAGTTTGCTTGTCCGGGTCGGAGGGTTCATGCCACTCCTAGCTGGACGGTTCTCTATGTGGGGATAGCAGTAGCAGCCTTGACCTATCCTCTTGTAGGCATCATAGAAATTGCCTATGCTACCTTGAGTTTTGGTTTCCTCTTGACCTTCTATCTCTACCCGCTTATTTATAGCGATTTAAAGAAACATCCACTCCCAATGGCCTTGCTTGGACAGGAAGGAATCTACTGTGCTCCCTTTTCTCTACTCTTGGCTTCCCTAGTTCGAGTTGGAGGAGCAGGCCTACCGACTTGGCTCTTGATTGTCATGATTTTGGCATCTCAGTCCTTCTTTTTCTTTGTTTTAACTCGCCTGCCCAATATTTTAAAACAAGGCTTTCAACCAGCCTTCTCAGCCCTCACCTTCCCAACCATTATCACAGCTACTTCGCTCAAGATGGCTCAGGGAATTTTGAAACTTCCATTTCTGGATTATCTGGTCTTGGCTGAAACTGCTATTTGCCTCACTATTTTATTCTTCGTATTGGGTGCTTATCTGATTTGGTTACGAAAAAAGGTCTAGCTAGAAATAGCTAAACCTTATTTTTTATGGTTTGATAACCTCAGCTCCGCCCATGTATGGACGAAGTGCTTCTGGGATGGTCACAGAACCATCTTCATTTTGGTAGTTTTCAAGAATAGCAGCCACTGTACGTCCAACTGCAAGTCCAGAACCGTTCAAGGTATGGAGGAGTTTCACCTTGCCGTCTGCTTCATCACGGTAACGGATTTGGGCACGACGGGCTTGGAAATCTTCTGTATTTGAACAACTTGAGATTTCACGGTAGGTATTTTGTGCTGGAATCCAAACTTCTAAGTCGTAAGTTTTAGCAGCTGAGAAGCCCATATCTCCAGTAGAGAGAGCAACGACACGGTATGGAAGGTTGAGTTTTTGAAGAATGTTTTCAGCGTTGGCTGTCATTTTTTCCAATTCTTCGTAAGATTCTTCTGGCTTGGCAAATTTAACCATTTCAACCTTGTGGAATTGGTGCAAACGAATCAAGCCACGAGTATCACGACCAGCTGAACCAGCCTCAGAACGGAATGATGGGCTCATAGCAGTGAAGTAGATTGGCAGGTCTTTACCATCAAGAATTTCATCACGGTAGTAGTTTGTTAGAGGAACTTCGGCTGTAGGAATAAGGACATAATTGCTGTCGCTGAGTTCAAAAGTATCTTCCTTGAATTTTGGATATTGACCAGTACCAAACATAGAATCGTGGTTAACCATGTAAGGCGTGATGACTTCAGTGTAGCCTTCTTTTCCATGTTCATCCAACATAAAGTTATAGATAGCACGCTCCAAACGAGCACCGAGACCTTTATAGAAGAGGAAGCGAGCGCCTGTTACCTTACCACCGCGTTCCCAGTCAAGGATACCAAGGTCTTCACCAAGATCCCAGTGAGCTTTTGGCTCGAAGTCAAACTCGCGTGGAGTACCCCAACGACGAACTTCCACATTGTCGTCTTCGTCCGCCCCAACAGGAACGCTGTCAGCTGGGATGTTTGGAAGAGTAGTGGTAAATTCTGTCAATTTAGCATCGATTGCTGCCAATTCAGCATCCAAGGCTTTGACCTCAGCAGATAGAGTTTGCATGGCAGCAATCTTGTCATCTGCATTTTCCTTGTTGCGCTTAGCTTGGGCAATCTCAGCAGAAACTGTGTTACGTTCTGCTTTGAGAGTTTCAACCTTGACCAAGATGTCACGACGTTTAGCATCGATTTTTTTCATCTCGTTCAAGACAGCAGCATCTACACCACGTGTAGCTAATTTTTCTGCGACAGCATCAAAGTCTGTACGAATACGTTTGATATCTAACATAAGAACTCCTTTATGAAAAAAGCACACCTGACAAAGCGTTGGAGTGGCAGGGCCACGGTTCCATCCAACTTCACAGGTGTGCACTTGATTGTGTATGTAATTGTTACTAACGGTAGAATTTCACCTATCTCTCCTATCTGCTCGCAGCACCCGCAGACTTTCTGAAAGAAGAAGATAACCTACTTATCCGTTGCTATGATTATACTAAAGTTTCTACTTTTTTGCAAATAGATTTTTAAATTTTTGGCTAATTGTCTGAATCAGGGTCGGAAGTTTGACGACCTTGTCATTGCCTAGTTTTTCGCGAGCAATTTTGAGAATGGCACCTGAGTCTTTTGAAGCAAAGAGGAATTTTCCTCTGTCTGTAAAGACTTCGAAGTGGCGACTGATTTTTCGCCCAGTAACATTGGCTCCAATTTGGTTGATATGGCTCCAAGGAATTTGGATAAATTGTTCAACATTGACATCTGGGTAAAATTCCAGAGCCTGATCTCCGACAAGAAATTTCCCAACTTTCCCAGCTATAGAGAGGTAGGAGGTACCTGTTGTATTGAGAAGCACTGTTTTGTTAAGAGATTGGGCCATGGTTAGTCTTCCGTACTTTCACCGAAAAAGGCATTGTAGAGGGCTTTGATTGCTGCTTTCTCTTGGTCTTTATTGACAACAAACATGATAGAAACTTCACTAGAACCTTGAGACATCATCTGGATGTTGATCTTGTTTTCAGATAGAGCGCGTGTTGCAGTAGCAGTTACTCCGATATGACTCTTCATCTTTTCACCAACAATCATAATGATTGAAAGGTCGTGTTCGATTTCTGCATGATCTACTTCAGCCTTTTGAACCAACTGACGAAGGATTTCTTCTTCCTTGATAGGAGTTAGTTCACGAGAACGGAGGATGATTGAAAGATCGTCGATACCTGTTGGCATATGTTCCCAACCGATGTTAAGATCTTCAAGGATTTGAAGAACCTTGCGACCAAATCCCACCTCACGGTTCATGAGGTATTTCGACATATTAATGCTGACAAAGCCTGAGTCACCAGCAATTCCTACTACTGGAAATTCATCACTACTGTGTTTTAGAACGATACGAGTACCTGGGTGGTCAGGATTGTTGGTATTCTTGATAACCAGAGGAATTTTTCCACGGTAGGCAGGTAGAAGGGCTTCGTCATGAAGGACTGAGAAGCCTGCATAGGCCAACTCACGCATTTCACGGTAGGTCAACTCAGGGATTGAGTGTGGTTGGTGAATAATACCAGGGTGGGCTGCAAAGATACCATCAACGTCTGTAAAGTTTTCATAGAGGTCTGCCTTAACACCGGCAGCAATGATAGAACCTGTAATGTCTGATCCTCCACGTGAGAAGGTACAGATTTGATTTTCCTTGGTAACTCCAAAGAAACCAGGAATGACAAGAACTTCATTTGTATTTGTCAATTCCTCAATCTTGTCATAACTTGATGGAATGATGCGAGCGTGACCAGGTTCACTTGTGACCACAATACCAGCTTCTCTAGGGTGCACATAGCGTGCATCGATACCATTTTGATTAAAGTAGGCAGCAATCAATTTAGCATTGTTATTTTCACCCGCTGCTAGGAAAGTATCGTAGAGAAATTCGTTTTCTTCGATAGGAAGAGTTGCCAAGGCCCGAATACTTTTTGAAATTTTTTCTAGCACAGCTGGTTTAAGACCTAGTTCACTAACCATAGCGGCATAGCGGTCGATAATCCAGTTTTGGCTCTTGCTAATATCGTTACCAGCAACATAGTCGCGGTAGTATTTAATCAAGGCATCTGTAACCTTAGTATCTTCAGCATTGCGTTTACCAGGGGCAGAAACGACTACAAAACGACGCTCTGAATCGCTTTTTACGATGTTTAAAACTTTTTCTAATTGACTAGCAGAGGCAAGAGAGCTACCTCCAAATTTAACAACCTTCATAAGAACTCCTAAAGTAAGTATTTTATACGATTATAGCAGAAAGAATGGCTTTTTTCAATGAAGAAAATAAGATGCTTTCTAGGATAAAGCGATTCTTTATAATCGGCTGAGACACTTTCAGTCGATTTTTTCTTGCTTTCTGATTTTAAAAAAGATATACTTTGGAAATAAAATAATTTAAACTGCTTATAAAATAAAAAGGAGTCCAGATGGAACACATTATTTATCAGCTTGAAGAGGACTTGGCAATCATTACCTTGAACCGTCCTGAGGTCGCGAATGGTTTTCATATCCCTATGTGTGAGGAGATTTTAGAAACTCTGACTTTGGCAGAAGAGGATCCAGCTGTGCATTTTGTCTTAATCAACGCGAATGGCAAAGTCTTTTCAGTTGGGGGAGATTTAGTAGAGATGAAGCGGGCAGTAGATGAGGATGATATTCCATCATTGACGAAAATCGCAGAATTGGTCAATACTATTTCGTATAAAATCAAGCAAATTGCAAAGCCTGTTTTAATGGAAGTTGACGGGGCTGTTGCAGGTGCCGCAGCAAATATGGCTGTTGCGGCAGATTTCTGTCTGGCAACGGATAAGGCTAAATTTATCCAAGCTTTTGTTGGAGTTGGTTTGGCTCCGGATGCAGGAGGAATTCATCTCTTGAGTCGAAGTATTGGTGTGACGCGTGCTGCTCAATTAGCTATGACAGGTGAGGCTTTGAACGCAGAAAAAGCTCTAGAGTGGGGGCTAGTTTACCGCGTTTCTGAAGCTGATAAACTTGAAAAGACGAGAGAACAACTTCTTAAAAAATTGAGACGCGGGTCAGCTAATTCCTATGCTGCCATTAAGAAGTTGGTGTGGGAGAGCCAATTTAAAGATTGGCAAGATTATGCTGTTTTAGAACTGCATCTACAGGAATCACTAGCTAAAACAGAGGATTTCAAAGAGGGAGTTCGGGCTCATTCGGAGAGAAGAAGACCGAAATTTACTGGAAAATAAAAAAATACTTGCACCATTCTTTGAAGTTTGATATAATTCTCTTGTCAAATGTTTTGATTCTAAAAGTTTTTTTGAAAAGGAGGGAAGGAAAGATTGGACTACCAACGAATTAATGAATATTTAACATCTATATTTAACAATGTCCTCGTTATCGAGGAAGTTAGCTTGAGGGGTAGTCGTTTCAAAGATATCTCCATCAAAGAAATGCATACGATTGATGTGATTGGGAAATTCCCAGATGTGACACCAAGTCAAGTGTCAAAAGAGTTGATGGTGACTCTTGGGACAGTTACAACTAGTTTGAATAATCTCGAACGCAAGGGTTACATTGAACGCATTCGTTCAGAACATGATCGACGTGTGGTACATCTGCATTTGACAAAGAAAGGTCGCTTGGTTCATAGGCTACATAAACGCTTCCACAAGGCCATGGTTGAAAAAATCATTGATGGTATGAGTAAGCAAGAAATTGAGGTTATGAGCAAAGGTTTGACTAATCTTTATCAATTTTTGGAGGATTTGAGATAATGGCTTTTGCAAAAATAAGCCAGGTTGCTCATTATGTGCCAGAGCAAGTGGTTACAAATCATGATTTGGCCCAGATTATGGATACCAATGATGAGTGGATTTCAAGTCGGACGGGAATACGACAAAGGCATATTTCAAGAACAGAATCTACGAGTGATTTGGCTACAGAAGTTGCCAAGAAACTGATGGCAAAAGCTGGAATCACAGGAGGGGAGTTGGATTTTATCATCCTAGCTACTATTACTCCAGATTCGATGATGCCCTCTACAGCTGCTCGTGTTCAAGCTAATATTGGTGCTAATAAGGCCTTTGCTTTTGACCTAACAGCAGCTTGCAGTGGATTTGTATTTGCTCTTTCAACTGCTGAAAAGTTTATCGCTTCTGGTCGCTTTCAAAAAGGCTTGGTGATTGGTAGTGAAACCCTGTCTAAAGCAGTCGATTGGTCAGACCGATCAACAGCTGTTCTGTTTGGAGATGGTGCTGGTGGAGTCTTGTTAGAAGCTAGCGAGCAAGAGCATTTCTTGGCAGAGAGTCTCAATAGTGATGGGAGTCGTAGCGAGTGTCTAACTTATGGACATTCAGGCTTGCATTCTCCGTTTTCAGATCAAGAAAGTGCAGATTCATTTTTGAAGATGGATGGGCGTGCAGTCTTTGATTTTGCTATTCGGGACGTAGCCAAGTCTATCAAGCAGACTATTGATGAATCTCCTATAGAGGCGACAGACTTGGATTATCTGCTACTTCATCAGGCTAATGACCGTATTTTGGATAAGATGGCTAGAAAAATCGGTGTTAACCGAGATAAAATTCCAGCCAATATGATGGAATATGGCAATACCAGTGCAGCCAGTATCCCGATTTTACTTTCAGAGTGTGTAGAACAAGGCCTCATCCGTCTAGATGGTAGTCAGACTGTTCTGCTATCAGGCTTCGGTGGAGGCTTGACCTGGGGCACGCTCATTCTTACAATTTAGGTAATCATGTGGTGAACACATTGTTATAAAAAAACTATTTATTTTAAAGGAGTCCTATCATGGCAGTATTTGAAAAAGTACAAGAAATTATCGTTGAAGAACTTGGAAAAGACGCATCAGAAGTAACACTTGAATCAACTTTTGATGATTTGGACGCAGATTCATTGGACTTGTTCCAAGTAATCTCAGAAATCGAAGATGCTTTTGATATCCAAATCGAAGCAGAAGATGACTTGAAAACAGTTGGTGACTTGGTTGCCTACGTTGAAGAGCAAACAAAATAAACAGAATATTAATAGAAGGAGTAGGGAAACCCGCTCCCTCTTGTTTAGGCAATAGTTTGATCGTCAAATTATGACGGTATCGAACTATTACGTAAGCAAGAAACGATGGAGGCACTATGAAAACGCGTATTACAGAATTATTGAACATTGATTATCCTATCTTTCAAGGAGGAATGGCTTGGGTTGCTGATGGTGATTTGGCAGGAGCTGTTTCCAAGGCTGGAGGACTAGGGATTATCGGTGGGGGGAATGCCCCTAAAGAAGTTGTCAAGGCAAATATTGATAAAATCAAATCATTGACTGATAAACCCTTTGGTGTCAACATCATGCTCTTGTCTCCCTTTGTGGAAGATATTGTAGACCTCGTTATAGAGGAAGGTGTTAAAGTAGTGACAACAGGCGCAGGAAATCCAAGCAAATACATGGAACGTTTCCATGAGGCTGGTATTACAGTTATTCCAGTTGTACCAAGTGTTGCCCTAGCAAAACGCATGGAAAAAATCGGAGCAGACGCTGTCATTGCAGAAGGAATGGAAGCTGGGGGACACATTGGAAAATTAACAACCATGACCTTGGTGCGCCAGGTAGCTGCAGCTGTATCCATTCCTGTTATTGCTGCAGGAGGGATTGCAGATGGTGAAGGTGCTGCGGCTGGCTTTATGCTAGGTGCAGAGGCTGTTCAGGTTGGAACGCGTTTTGTCGTTGCAAAAGAGTCTAATGCCCATCCAAATTATAAGGCCAAGATATTAAAAGCTAGAGATATCGATACTACGATTTCAGCTCAACACTTTGGACATGCTGTTCGTGCGATTAAAAATCAGTTGACTCGTGATTTTGAACAAGCTGAAAAAGATGCCTTTAAACAAGAAAATCCAGATTTGGAAATCTTTGAACAAATGGGAGCAGGTGCTCTAGCCAAAGCTGTTGTTCACGGAGATGTGGATGGAGGCTCTGTCATGGCAGGTCAAATTGCAGGCCTTGTTTCCAAAGAAGAAACCGTTGAAGAAATCCTAAAAGATTTGTATTACGGAGCAGCTAAGAAAATTCAAGAAGAAGCCTCTCGTTGGGCAGGAGTTGTAAGAAATGACTAAAACAGCCTTTTTATTTGCTGGTCAAGGTGCCCAGTATCTAGGTATGGGACGGGAACTCTATAATCAGTATCCGATTGTCAAAGAAACGATTGATCAAGCGAGTCAGGTACTCGGTTATGATTTGCGTTATCTTATTGATACAGAAGAAGAAAAACTCAATCAGACCCGCTATACGCAACCAGCTATTTTAGCAACTTCAGTTGCTATCTACCGTTTATTGCAAGAAAAGGGCTATCAGCCTGATATGGTTGCTGGTTTGTCCCTTGGAGAATATTCTGCCTTGGTGGCCAGTGGTGCCTTAGATTTTGAAGATGCGGTAGCCTTGGTAGCTAAGCGTGGAGCCTATATGGAAGAAGCGGCCCCTGCTGGTTCTGGCAAGATGGTAGCAGTTCTCAATACGCCAGTAGAGGTTATTGAAGAAGTCTGTCGAAAAGCTTCTGAACTTGGAGTAGTTACCCCAGCCAACTATAATACACCTGCACAAATTGTGATTGGTGGAGAAGTGACTGCAGTTGACCGAGCTGTTGAACTCTTGCAGGAAGCAGGAGCTAAACGCTTGATTCCTCTCAAGGTTTCAGGACCTTTTCATACCGCTCTCCTTGAGCCTGCTAGCCAGAAACTAGCTGAAACTCTAGCTCAGGTAAGTTTTTCAGATTTTACTTGTCCCCTAATCGGCAATACAGAAGCTACGGTCATGAAAAAAGAAGACATTGCTCAACTTTTGACGCGTCAGATCAAGGAACCAGTTCGTTTCTATGAAAGTATTGCGGCCATGCAAGAAGCAGGCGTAACCAACTTTATCGAGATTGGACCGGGGAAAGTCTTGTCAGGCTTTGTGAAAAAAATTGATAAGACAGCTAAACTAGCCAATGTTGAAGATCAGGCTAGCTTGGAAGCCCTGTTGGGAAACAAGTAATCCCTTCTCCCATAAATACAAGAGGAAACAGGAGAAAAGAATGCAACTAAAAAATAAAAATATCTTTATTACAGGTTCGAGTCGTGGGATTGGTCTTGCCATCGCCCACAAGTTTGCTCAAGCAGGAGCCAATATTGTTTTAAACAGTCGTGGGGCAATCTCAGAAGAATTGCTCGTTGAGTTTGCAGACTATGGTGTCAAGGTGGTTCCCATTTCAGGAGATGTATCAGATTTTGCAGACGCTAAGCATATGGTTGAGCAAGCTATTGCAGAGCTGGGTTCAGTAGATGTTTTGGTCAACAATGCAGGGATTACCCAAGATACCCTTATGCTCAAGATGACAGAAGCGGATTTTGAAAAAGTGCTCAAGGTTAATTTGACTGGTGCCTTTAACATGACACAATCAGTCTTGAAACCGATGATGAAAGCCAGAGAAGGTGCTATCATTAATATGTCTAGTGTTGTTGGTTTGATGGGGAATATCGGTCAAGCTAACTATGCAGCTTCTAAGGCTGGTTTGATTGGTTTTACCAAGTCTGTGGCTCGTGAAGTGGCCAATCGCAATATCAGGGTTAATGCTATTGCACCGGGAATGATTGAGTCCGATATGACAGCTGTTCTATCGGATAAGGTAAAAGATGCTATGCTGGCACAAATTCCTATGAAAGAATTTGGGCAAGCAGAGCAGGTTGCAGATTTGACAGTATTTTTAGCAGGCCAAGATTATCTAACTGGTCAAGTAGTTGCCATTGATGGTGGCTTAAGTATGTAGCAGAAGCTAGAGGTGAAAAAGATGAAACTAAATCGCGTAGTAGTAACAGGTTATGGAGTAACATCTCCAATCGGAAATACACCAGAAGAATTTTGGAATAGTTTGACAACTGGAAAAATCGGAATTGGTCCAATTACAAAATTTGATCATAGTGACTTTGATGTGCATAATGCAGCAGAAATCCAAGATTTTCCTTTTGATAAATACTTTGTTAAGAAAGATACCAATCGTTTTGATAACTATTCTTTATATGCCTTGTATGCGGCTCAAGAAGCTGTCAATCATGCAGGTCTTGATGTAGAGGCTCTTGATAAAGATCGTTTTGGTGTAATCGTGGCCTCTGGTATTGGTGGAATCAAAGAAATTGAAGATCAAGTGCTTCGCCTCCATGACAAAGGACCAAAACGTGTGAAACCATTGACCCTTCCAAAAGCCTTGCCAAATATGGCTTCAGGAAATGTTGCTATGCGTTTTGGAGCAAACGGTGTTTGTAAATCTATCAATACTGCCTGCGCTTCATCAAATGACGCGATTGGGGATGCCTTCCGCTCAATTAAATTTGGTTTCCAAGACGTTATGTTGGTAGGTGGTTCAGAAGCCTCTATCACACCTTTTGCTATTGCTGGTTTCCAAGCCCTAACTGCTCTCTCAACTACAGAGGACCCAACTCGTGCTTCCATTCCATTTGATAAGGACCGTAACGGTTTTGTTATGGGAGAAGGTTCTGGGATGTTGGTTCTTGAAAGCCTTGAACACGCTGAAAAACGTGGGGCTACTATCCTTGCTGAAGTGGTTGGTTACGGAAATACCTGTGATGCCTACCATATGACTTCTCCTCATCCAGAAGGTCAGGGAGCTATCAAGGCCATCAAACTAGCCTTGGAAGAAGCTGAGATTTCTCCAGAGCAAGTAGCCTATGTCAATGCTCACGGAACGTCAACTCCTGCTAATGAAAAAGGAGAAAGTGGTGCGATCGTGGCTGTTCTTGGTAAGGAAGTACCTGTATCGTCAACCAAGTCTTTCACAGGACATTTGCTGGGGGCTGCAGGTGCAGTAGAAGCTATCGTAACGATCGAGGCTATGCGTCATAACTTTGTTCCAATGACAGCTGGGACAAGTGAAGTATCAGATTATATCGAAGCCAACGTCGTTTATGGACAAGGCTTGGAGCAAGAAATTCCATACGCTATTTCAAATACTTTTGGTTTTGGTGGCCACAATGCCGTTCTTGCTTTCAAACGTTGGGAGAATAAATAAGTATGAATTTAAACGATATTAAAGACTTGATGGCCCAATTTGACCAGTCAAGTTTGAGAGAATTTTCTTATAAAAATGGGACGGATGAGTTGCAGTTTAGCAAGAATGAAGCGAGACTGGTGTCTGAAGTTGCAACTCAAGTCGCTCCAGTACCTGTTCTAGCAACACCAAGTCCAGTAGCTCCTTCATCTGCTTCAGTAGAAACTGTAGTAGAAGAAACTTCGTCACCAGCTGAAGCAAGTGTGGCTGCTGAGGGAGATCTTGTAGAGAGTCCACTTGTTGGGGTGGCTTACTTGGCTGCTGGTCCAGATAAACCTGCCTTCGTTTCAGTTGGTGATAGTGTCAAAAAAGGCCAAACATTGGTGATTATCGAAGCCATGAAAGTCATGAATGAAATTCCAGCACCTAAGGATGGTGTGGTAACGGAAATTCTCGTTTCCAATGAAGAAATGGTTGAGTTTGGTAAAGGATTGGTACGTATCAAATGATCGATATTCAAGGAATCAAAGAAGCTCTGCCTCACCGCTATCCCATGCTCCTAGTGGATCGTGTTTTGGAAGTGAGCGAGGATACCATTGTTGCCATCAAAAATGTGACCATCAACGAGCCCTTCTTTAACGGCCATTTTCCTCAATATCCAGTTATGCCAGGTGTTCTAATCATGGAAGCCTTGGCGCAAACTGCTGGTGTTTTGGAGTTGTCTAAGCCTGAAAATAAGGGTAAACTAGTCTTTTACGCTGGTATGGACAAGGTTAAGTTCAAGAAGCAAGTTGTACCAGGCGACCAATTGGTTATGACAGCGACTTTTGTCAAACGTCGTGGCACCATTGCCGTGGTTGAAGCAAAGGCTGAAGTGGATGGCAAGCTTGCAGCTAGTGGTACTCTTACCTTTGCAATAGGGAACTAAGGAGGTTCTCCATGTTTCGAAAAATTTTAATTGCCAATCGTGGTGAAATTGCGGTTCGTATTATCCGTGCGGCGCGTGAGTTGGGGATCGCAACGGTGGCGGTTTATTCAACTGCTGATAAGGAAGCCCTTCATACGCTTTTGGCAGATGAAGCAGTTTGTATCGGCCCTGGCAAGGCAACAGAGTCTTATCTCAATATCAATGCGGTTCTATCAGCTGCAGTCTTGACTGAGGCAGAAGCCATTCACCCAGGTTTTGGATTTCTCAGTGAAAATTCCAAATTTGCAACCATGTGTGAAGAAGTTGGTATCAAGTTTATCGGTCCATCTGGTCATGTTATGGATATGATGGGGGATAAGATCAATGCGCGTGCTCAGATGATTAAAGCTGGTGTGCCTGTCATTCCAGGTTCGGATGGAGAAGTGCATAACTCTGAAGAAGCTTTGATTGTTGCTGAAAAAATTGGCTATCCTGTTATGCTCAAGGCTTCAGCAGGTGGAGGTGGTAAAGGGATTCGTAAGGTTGAAAAACCAGAAGACCTCGTTTCAGCCTTTGAAACTGCCTCTAGTGAGGCCAAGGCCAATTATGGCAATGGTGCTATGTACATAGAACGGGTTATCTATCCAGCACGTCACATCGAGGTTCAAATCCTAGGAGATGAGCATGGACATGTGATTCACTTGGGGGAACGGGATTGTTCTCTTCAACGGAATAACCAAAAGGTTTTAGAAGAAAGTCCCTCGATTGCAATTGGCAAAACGCTACGCAATGAAATTGGTTCTGCTGCTGTTCGAGCTGCAGAGTCTGTTGGTTATGAGAATGCAGGGACCATTGAGTTTCTTCTTGATGAAGCCAGTGGAAACTTCTATTTCATGGAAATGAATACACGTGTTCAGGTAGAGCATCCAGTAACAGAATTTGTTTCAGGTGTGGATATCGTTAAGGAACAAATTCGCATTGCGGCAGGTCAGCCCCTGTCTGTTAAGCAAGAAGATATTGTCCTACGCGGCCATGCCATCGAGTGTCGTATCAATGCAGAAAATCCAGCCTTTAACTTTGCTCCAAGTCCAGGTAAGATTACTAATCTCCATCTGCCAAGTGGTGGAGTTGGCTTACGCGTGGATTCAGCAGTTTATCCAGGCTATACCATTCCACCTTATTATGATAGTATGATTGCTAAAATCATCGTACACGGCGAAAATCGTTTTGACGCCTTGATGAAAATGCAACGTGCCCTTTATGAATTAGAGATTGAAGGAGTGCAGACCAATGCAGATTTCCAGCTTGACCTCATTTCAGATCGCAATGTCATTGCTGGAGATTATGATACTTCCTTCTTGATGGAAACCTTCTTACCTAAATATCAAGAAAAAGAATAAAATGACTTCAAGAGTTTAAACCGAAAAGGGGAATCAATGGCTCTATTTAGTAAAAAAGATAAGTATATTCGAATCAATCCCAATCGTTCGGTTAGGGAAAAACCTCAAGCCAAGCCAGAGGTTCCAGATGAATTATTTTCCCAGTGTCCAGGCTGTAAGCATACCATCTATCAGAAGGATCTGGGAAGTGAACGTATCTGTCCACATTGTAGCTATACCTTTCGTATTTCTGCCCAAGAACGCTTGGCTTTGACGATTGATATGGGAACCTTCAAGGAATTGTTTACAGGGATTCAAAGCAAGGATCCCTTGCATTTCCCTGGTTATCAAAAGAAACTAGCAACTATGCGCGAAAAAACAGGTCTGGATGAAGCCGTTGTGACAGGAACTGCTCTTATTAAAGGTCAGACTGTGGCTCTTGGGATTATGGATTCCAACTTTATCATGGCATCTATGGGTACGGTTGTAGGGGAAAAAATCACTCGTTTGTTTGAGTATGCGACTGTTGAAAAATTGCCAGTTGTTCTCTTCACAGCCTCTGGTGGGGCCCGTATGCAGGAAGGAATCATGAGTCTCATGCAGATGGCCAAGATTTCTGCAGCAGTTAAACGCCATTCAAATGCTGGTCTCTTTTATCTGACCATTTTGACAGATCCAACGACAGGTGGAGTAACAGCTTCTTTCGCTATGGAAGGAGATATCATCCTAGCTGAACCACAGAGTTTAGTTGGTTTTGCAGGGCGTCGTGTGATTGAAAATACGGTTCGTGAAAGCTTGCCTGAGGATTTCCAAAAGGCAGAATTCCTATTGGAACATGGCTTTGTGGATGCTATTGTCAAAAGAAGAGACTTGCCAGATACCATTGCTAGCCTAGTCAGATTGCACGGAGGGGGTCCTAGATGAATATTGCAAAAATAGTCAGAGAAGCGCGTGAGCAGAGTCGCTTGACAACATTGGACTTTGCAACAGGCATTTTTGATGAATTTATCCAATTACACGGTGACCGTTCTTTTCGTGATGATGGTGCAGTTGTTGGTGGTATCGGCTGGCTTGGAGAACAAGCTGTAACAGTGGTTGGTATCCAAAAAGGAAAGAGTTTGCAAGACAACCTCAAACGGAATTTTGGCCAACCGCATCCAGAAGGCTATCGCAAGGCCCTACGGTTGATGAAACAAGCTGAAAAATTTGGCCGTCCAGTAGTGACCTTTATCAATACTGCAGGTGCCTATCCTGGTGTCGGAGCGGAAGAACGTGGACAGGGAGAAGCTATCGCTCGCAACCTCATGGAAATGAGTGACCTGAAAGTTCCGATTATCGCCATCATTATAGGTGAAGGTGGTTCAGGTGGGGCTCTGGCTCTAGCCGTCGCAGACCGTGTCTGGATGCTGGAAAATTCTATCTATGCCATTCTCAGTCCAGAAGGTTTTGCTTCCATTCTATGGAAAGATGGCAGTCGTGCCATGGAAGCGGCAGAACTGATGAAAATCACTTCGCATGAACTGTTAGAAATGGACGTGGTGGACAAGGTGATTTCTGAAGCAGGACTTTCTAGTAAAGAACTGATTAAGAGTGTCAAAAAAGAACTCCAAACGGAACTAGCTTTACTGTCACAAAAAACGTTCGAGGAGTTGTTGGAAGAACGTTACCAACGATTTAGAAAATACTAAAAATGACTAAATGAGGCTAGAAAGGTCTCATTTTTTTAGAAAAATGCAGTTCAGACCGAAAAATTGACAGTTGAGGAGATGGACTATAAAATAGATAAAAAAGATGTATACTGTAGATGTAAGCTTACAAAAATTTATTTTAAGGAGGTACTTGATAGGACAGGTACAGATACATTTACAGTTCTTTCATCTGAGAACTTAGAGGAAACTTCAGGTGGTGGCATGATTTGGTTGGTTGATGATTATTATTGGAGTTGGCCTTATGCTTATAGCATTGCAACTGACTCGAGTACAATACTGAATCATGCGACTAGACGTGCTAATGGTATTGGCTACTGATAAATTAAAGGGGTAAGTATGAAAAAACTAGGGCATTTGGGAGTCTTTACATCACTGGTATTTCTATCGGTTTATCTACCAGAGTTAGGGGTAGTGCAAATCACTAAGTTTTTAGGATGGGGGATAGATGGCTATTTTATCTTTTTAACAGTTGAATTAACAGCTCTTTTGCTATTATTTATCTACTGGCTCAAAAAGAAAGAGATGCTCTATATTTTTGAGAAAAAGGGTTCAAAGAAGTCAAGATTCTTTTACCTTGTAGTTGGTCTAGTGGCTACTTATTTTGATCGTCAATTGGTGGATGCTTTTTCAGTTACAGTATCATTATTTAGTTGATAACAAGTATATTTTTCAAAAGCTACTTTCTATCCTTTATTCAAATGGACAACCAACTTTTCTATCAACTGTTCTTAGTTTTATTTTAACAGTAGTTGTCGCACCTATATTGGAGGAACTGATTCATAGAGGGTATTTTATGAATACCTTTTTCCACCAGTCCAAGTACTATCTGGATGTTATTCTATCTGCTCTTATCTTTGGACTTAGTCATTTGATTCTAACTCACCGAGATCCTATCAGTTTGATTATTTATAGTTTAGGCGGTCTCTTCTATGCCCTAGTATATCGGTGGACAAAGAACTTAAAAATCACCATCTTGTGCCATAGTTTTTTTAACTTTCTCATTTATGCAAAACCCATCTGGATTTTTGTTTATAATTATGTCTATTACCACTTTTTAAGATAGTGGAAGCAAAGAAAACAGTGTTTGATATCTGTCAAACACTGTTTTCTATCTACTATTCTTCAGTTACAAATTGACTAAGCAGTCCGTTGATAAAGCGGGCTGATTTTTGATCTGAAAAATTCTTAGCAAGTTCAATGGCTTCATTGACTGCTACCAGCTGAGGTGTATCAAATGATGTGATTTCAAAGATACCCAAGCGTAGTAAGTTTTTTTCGACCAAGGTCAATCGTTCAACTGTCCAGCCTGACTTGAGGTGCTGGTTGATTTGTTTATCCAACTCGTCTTTTTGAGCTTGAACGCCAGAAACCAAGTTTAGAAGAAAGGCAGGGATTTGCACATCTGCATCTTCACGGTCATGCGTGTAAGCAAAGCGACAAGCTGTTTCCATATCTGTGCCGAATTCAAGACTCATAAGAGCTTGAAAAGCGCATTTACGAAGTTCGCGTCTAGATTCTAATAATGGACTAGTCATTGAGGAAGTCCTCGTTAAATAGATCTTTCAACTCAGGTTTTGGTGTTTTATCTGGAACGATTCCTGCAACATGGATGTTGACAGCAGCAAGTTCCACATCAGCCATATCTCGGACAGCATCTTTGACTGCTTTTTGAATAGCAAGAGCCACTTTTGGTACTTTCACACCGTACTCAAGATAGAGATAAATGTCAGCAGTTAGCTCTTCGTTGCTTTCTTTTAAGTAGACACCACGACCAAGAGAGAGTTTTGATAGGGTATCAGATACGGATTTATTTGAAAATGAGTGGACACCATCAACTTTAGCAGTTGCGATGGCAATGATTTTTTCAAGTACACGTGGAGCGATAACGATTTCGCCAAATTGTTCTTCAATTCCCATAGAATGACCTCTTTCTAGAGATTAGGCACGAGAAACGTAAGTTCCTTCTGCAGTGTTGATGATCAATTTTTGTCCAGCTTCGATGAAGTCTGGAACGTTAACAACAAGTCCAGTTTCCATAGTTGCTGGTTTACCAGAACCTGTAACAGTAGCACCTTTGATAGATGGTTGTGTTTCAGCTACTGTCAATTCAACAGTAGTTGGTACAGTTACACCGATTACTTCAGTTCCGTAGAATTGGATTTTAACATCAGAGTTTTCAAGGATGTAAAGCAATTCATTTTCAACGTTTACGACTGGGATTTCGTATTGGTCGTAAGTTTCAGTGTTCATGAAGTAGGCAGTTTCATCCATTTTGTACAAGTATTGAGCTGGGACAGTTTCGATAATAGCTTGCTCGAATTTTTCTTCTGGACGGTAGCTTGTGTCAAATGTAGAACCAGTACGGACATCACGCAATTTCATACGCATGATCGTGTTCCCTTTACCTGGTTTGTGGTGGCTAGCTTCCAAAACGCGGATCAATTTTCCGTCTGCAGTTTCAAATGTCATACCAGCTTTCAATTTGCTTGCTTCAATCATGTTTTTACCTCTTTAATAAATATTATTACACTTTATTGTACCATAAAACGCAATAATTCTCAAATATCAGATTAACTTGAGTTAGTTGACAGGTACGATATTTCCTTCTTCATCTTTGGTTACGAGAACATACTTGCCGTCTACCTCGATGTAAAAGTTCTTACTTGCAGTTTGCCCATTATTTTGAATAGGAGCTTGAGTTTGTTGGTTGAGTTGCCCGCCAAGCGTTTGTCCCAGATTCATTCCCATAATTATGTTCATACCATTGCCGTTGCCTTCATTGTTTGCAGCAACGATGAGAGCTTCGTTACGGGCACGACGTTCTTCAATCTCAATCGTATTGTACTTCATGGCGACAAGCTCGCTATCAAGTTTACGGACAATATCTAAGCTTTCTTGGTCATAGCTCAAATCTTCAAGCAGGATGTTGGTTGTTTCAATTCCGTAAAGTCCAGTCCATACCTTGTTAACTTCTTGTTTTGCCAGATCGTTGAAAGTATCTTGATTGGCATTAAGACTATAGATATCAACTCGGTTTTCGTTTGTAAATTTGGCGATTGCAATAGCAATTTTAGGAGAGATATTTTGTCTGAGAGTTCCCTGAGCGATATCTTTCAGGGTAAATGCTCTATGATCTTCAATTTGTTGACTGATGGAGCTGACATAAAATAGGACTGGATCAGCAACTTTGATATCAAACAAGCCGTAGAAACGAATATTGAGCAATTGTTGATAGCGTTCACTGAAATACTCTACGGCGTTTTGAGTACCAAATTTATTACCTGCGATGGGTTGCATACGGATAAAGATGATTTCCTGTTGGGTAATGACTTGACCACCAAAAGAGAAGCGGTTTTTGAAATTTTCCCAAGTACCCTTTATACCACCCTTTTCAAGAAGCCAGGCATTATCTTCAGAACGCCATTCGTGGCTACCAGCTTCTAAGACATCGCCAAGGAAGGTTCCGTTGTTGACAAGAATAGCTACATAACCTTGTGGAACAATGACTACAGAACCATCTGTTAAAAGTCCAGTATTTTGGTTGCTTTGTCTAGAAGTGCCGTCAGGATCTTTTGTAAGAAGTTGTCCTTTAATGGCCAAGGCATCAGCTGTTAGGTTATTTGGAAGAACAATAGCTTCTTTAAATTTGCTATCGTTGAAACTATTAAGCCCTGAAGATAGGGCGGCACGAATAAATCCCATAATTTCCTCCTAATTATAAAGTTCGTCTTCATCCACAACATCGTAGGTATTGAGTACCCATTGGTTTGGACTGCGTGTTAGATCAGCATCGCAATAGTCACATTTACTGATAGCAGAGATTTTCAATGGGGCACCACAGTTTGGACAGTGGTCACTGATGGCTTCATCACTGACATTTAGTTCAGTTTGACTTCCGTGTTTACGGATAAAGTTCATTTGATAGACTGTAAACAAGTCCTCTTGAGGATCACCTTCGATGACACGTTTGCTTTGGTCTTCAATGACATAGTCCCTGAGTGTAGATGACAAGATCACAACAAGGGTATCGTTACCATCAGGATTTTCGTAGAAATCTTTAATGCGAACATTTTCAACACAGACTTTTTCTAAAACATTGGTTGTTTTCGCCCGGATATGATCTTCGAGTTGTATACTATGTTGGGAATAAAGGCTGGTACTTTCAAGAGAGCGAGCCAAATTCCAATCCTTTTTAGTCCAGGCTGCCTGTAACTGAATATAGACTTCTTTAACCCATGAAGCGAAAGCATCGGCATCAAAGTTTGGATCGCCATATTTAACACGACTAGTAGCTAATGTATTGTGTTCAACTCGACGATGGTTTTGGGGATTATATACAGTAGCGCTACTATAGGATTTTTCTGATGAGCTTTGATTACTTTTATTCTTTAGAACTAAGACAACTACGTAAACACCTATTAAAAAGACTACAATTCCGTACAACTCTTGCTCAGAGTAACTCGAACTATAGGAACCGTCTCCAGAACTGTAGCTACTTCTGTAGGAAGAACTACCGCTATTACTGCTACTGGAACGGCTTCGGCTACCATTTGAACTGGAGCTACTACGGCTAGAGCTACCACTTCGAGAATGTCCTACCCCTGCATCGATGGATTGCATCGGTGTAACGAAAAGGAGTAGTAAACAGGTGGTGAGAAGAGTATATAACTTTTTCATATATCTCCTAACTATATGAATGCATACTGCAAGCCATCAGAACTGCTAATTTTTTAGCAGTCTGGTGTCAGTTATACTTTAAATGAGTTACTCATTTTTCAACTTTGCCAATTCTTGTGCAAGTAGTTTAAGGGCAACTTGTGGGTTGGCTTGGCCTTTGGTTGCTTTCATAAGGAATCCGGTGAAGGCCTTATCTGCGTTGCGTTTTCCTGACTTGAAGTCGGCAACAGCGGCTTCGTTATCGGCAAAGACTTGGTGGATGATTGGAATCAAGACAGCTGGATCTGAGATTTGAACCATACCTGCTTTCTCCACGTATTCACGCGCGCCACCGCCATTTTTAGCCAGGTGGACAAAGACTTTCTTGGCAATCTTAGAAGAGATAGTGCCGTCTTCGATAATGGCAATCATTTCTACCAAGTTTTCTGGTGTCAATTTTATTTGTTCAAGTGTCTTGCCTTCGGCATTCAAGAACTGAGCAACTTCTCCTTGGAGCCAGTTAGAGACTTGCTTGGCATCACCACCGAGAGCCACAGCTTTTTCAAAGAAATCAGAAGTGACTTTGTTTGCGGTCAACTGGCTAGCATCATAGTCTGACAAGCCGAGGTCAGAGACGTAGCGAGCACGGCGTTCTTTTGGAAACTCTGGCAATTCAGTACGCATTTCCTCAATCCACTCGTCTGAGATTTCAAAGAGTGGTAGGTCTGGTTCTGGGAAGTAGCGGTAGTCTGCAGCCCCTTCCTTGACACGCATGAGGATGGTTGCCTTGTTGGCTTCATCGTAACGGCGTGTTTCTTGGCGGATTTGACCGCCTGATCGAAGGATTTCAGCCTGGCGTTGAACTTCGTATTCAAGACCCTTACGAACGTTTGAGAAGGAGTTGAGGTTTTTCAACTCAGTCTTGGTACCGAATTTCTCTTGACCATAAGGGCGAAGGGAGATATTGGCATCCACACGCATAGAACCTTCTTCCATCTTAACGTCAGAAATACCAGCGTACTGGATAACTTCCTTGAGGGCTGTTAGATAAGCATAGGCTTCTTCAGGAGAACGCATGTCAGCTTCAGATACAATCTCAATCAATGGCACCCCTTGGCGGTTGAGGTCAACATAAGAGTAGCCATCTGTACCGTGGGTGTTTTTACCAGCGTCTTCTTCTAGGTGGGCACGTTCGATACCGATTTTCTTAGTTGTACCGTCTTCTAGCTCGACTTCAATCCAACCGTTATAACCGATTGGCTCATCAAACTGAGAAATTTGGTAGGCTTTAGGATTATCAGGGTAGAAGTAGTTTTTGCGGTCAAAGTGCATCTTTTTGTGGATGTCCATGTTGAGGGCAAGAGCAGCCTTGATACCGGCATCGACAACACCTTTATTGAGAACTGGCAGAACTCCTGGGAAAGACCAGTCAATCACGTTGGTGTTGGCATTTTGGTCATTTCCAAAGTGGGCAGAAGTGGGTGAGAAGATTTTTGAATTGGTGTTGAGCTCTACGTGGACTTCAAGTCCAATGACTGTTTCAAAGTTCATTAATTATCACCTCCAAAAATCACGGGTTGTTGTTTGTGGTAGTCTGTTGTTGTCTCAAAAGCAGCGGCAACTTGGTAAATGGTTTCCTCAGAGTACTTAGGGCCAATCAATTGGAGACCGACAGGTAGACCTTGAGAGAATCCAGCAGAAATTGAAATCCCTGGAAGACCTGCCAAGTTGACTGGGATTGTTAAAAGGTCAGCCAAGTACATGGCAACTGGGTCGTGGTTGAGTGAATCCAAGTCATAGGCAACGCTTGGAGCAGTTGGTCCCAAAATCAAGTCGTAATCCGCGAAGACTTTTTCGAAATCTTGGATGATGAGGGTACGGACCTGTCCAGCTTTCTTGTAGTAAGCATCGTAGTAACCTGATGAAAGGCTGAAAGTACCTAGCATGATACGACGTTTTACCTCTTCACCGAAACCTTGGCTACGGCTGTTTACATAGATTTCGTCAAGGTTGGTTGCATCCTCTGCGCGGTAGCCGTAACGGATACCGTCAAAACGTTGCAAGTTTGATGAAGCTTCTGATGAAGCGATGATGTAGTAAACGGCAACTCCGTATTTAGAGTGAGGAAGGCTGACTTCTTCGACAATAGCACCAAGTTTTTCAAAGTGTTTAGCGGCATTCAGAATGGTTTCCTTAACCTCTGGGTCAATCCCTTCGCCTAGGTATTCCTTAGGTAAAGCAATTCTCATGCCCTTGATGTCTTGACCGATTTTTGAAGTAAAGTCGGCAATGCGGACAGGGGCAGAAGTAGAGTCTTTGACATCTTCGCTGGCAATCGCATTGAGCAAGAGGGCATTTTCCTTAACAGTAGGAGCAAAAGGTCCAATCTGGTCTAATGAGCTACCAAAGGCAATGAGGCCGAAACGAGAAACTGTTCCGTAGGTTGGTTTGAGACCAACAATCCCGTTAAAGGCAGCAGGTTGGCGGATAGAACCACCAGTATCAGAACCAAGTGACAAGCGGACTTGTCCTGAGGCTACAGCTGCAGCTGAACCGCTTGAAGAACCACCAGGAACCTTGCTGTGGTCCCAAGCATTTTTAGTTGCTCCGTAGTGTGAAGTTTCCCCTGAACCACCCATGGCAAATTCGTCCATGTTGGTTTTACCAACGACAATCATGCCTTTAGATTTTGCATTGGCAACGGCTGTCGCATCAAAAATTGGCTCATAGTTGTAGAGCATTTTTGAGGCTGCAGTTGTAAGAATACCGTCTGTAGAAATGTTATCCTTAACAGCCAATGGAATTCCTGAAAGGACATTATCAGCGTCAATTCCAGCTTCATCAATAGCTCTGGCTTGAGCAAGAGCCTGCTCTTCAGCGATAGTGACAAAAGCGTTGATAGCTGTCTCGCGAGATTGGATATCTTCAAGCGTTGCTTGGGTTAATTCAGTTGCAGAAATTTCCTTAGAAACAAGGAGATTGTGCAAGTCTTCAATAGTTTTGTTATTAAAAGTCATTAGGCATCTCCTCCATCGTCTAGGATAGCTGGTACCTTGATATAGTAGTTGTCTTTTTCAGGTACGTTTTTAAACAGGCGATCGCGGTCTGTTCCTTCTTCGGCCACATCAGGGCGGAGTACAGTCTTGCGGTCAGCCATAGTCGTAGTAGGTGCGACACCAGTAGTGTCAACTTCGCCCAGCAATTCAACCATGTCAACAATCTTAGACAAGGTTGTCGCAAAGGCAGCAGTTTCTTCTTCAGAGAATCTTAATTTTGAAAGATTGGCAACGTGTGTTACCTCTTCTTGCGTAATTTTCATCTTGCATCCTTTCGTGAAATGATGATTTTTAGTCTGTTCTATTTTACCATATTTTCCTATAAATAAGGGAGGTAAAGATGAAAAAAGACAGGTATAGGATGGAGAACGGGTTTTTGCAAGAGATAAAAAAATAGCCGTCCTAACTTTGGCGAGTTAACGAGCTATTTTTTAGTTATGTAATTACAGCCACCGTCTTAAATGGCTTTGTGGGGTGTTGTTGACGCAACACCTTTTTCTATATTCGTTGTAACATTTATTTTAAGAATTGCAAGTGGAATTGTTCTACTTTAGCAGTGTCTGATATAAAATAGAAATTGAAAAATCGTGTTTAATTCGCTATAATGGTTAAACTAGAGAATAGAAAAAAATAAGAGTTAGGATAAGAATATGCTCCATCAATTTATCACCAGAACTCAGACGGTCCCTCCTCCCATTTCGCTTTTTTGGTATGGGGTTATGATGCTTGTCTTAGTACTTTGTATTTATGTAGCACTTGCTTATCACAAGAATCCAAAATTTGTCCTCTTGTTTAAGGGAATTCAGATCCTCCAGCTACTAGCCTTATATAGTTGGTATGCTGGTTTTGGCATTCCGTTTTCTAATAGCCTTCCTTTTTATCATTGTCGTTTAGCTATGTTTGCGGTGGTGTTCTTGCCTGATAAATGGAAAAGCAAGCAGTACTTTGCTCTCTTAGGAGCAAGTGGAGCGGTCTTTGCACTGGTTTACCCAGTTTTTGACCCCTATGACTTTCCTCATATCACCAGTTTTTCATTTTTGATTGGGCACTATGCTCTTTTGGTGAATTCCTTAGTCTACTTGATGAATCATTATGACAAGAGCCTGCTCAAGAAATATATGATTGTAGCCTATACCTTTATCCTCAATCTCTTTCTAGTTGGGGTTAATCAGGTGACTGGTGGGAATTATGGCCTGTTAAATAAGACACCTTTTATTCCTGATGCTCCTTTGTGGCTAAAGTACCTACTTGTGTCCGCTATCCTTTCACTGGCTCTGATTCTTTTTGATATCTTATTCAAAAAACGGTGGAAAAAGAGAAGACAGGTGAAATCAGTGCTCTAGCTTACTTTTTTCATCGGATGAGCAATTGAAAAACTCCTCAAAATCCGATATAATGGAGTGTTGAAAGGAATGGTAAAATCCAATGTAGAAATCATTCTTAGCTATTGAAACAAGAAAAATAGAGAATCAAAGAAAGAGAACTTATGAATATTCAAGAAGAAATTAAGAAACGTCGTACCTTTGCCATCATCTCCCATCCGGACGCGGGGAAAACAACCATCACTGAGCAGTTGCTCTACTTTGGGGGCGAGATTCGTGAGGCTGGTACCGTAAAAGGAAAGAAAACAGGGACTTTTGCCAAGTCTGACTGGATGGATATCGAGAAGCAACGTGGGATTTCGGTGACTTCATCTGTTATGCAGTTTGACTACGACGGTAAACGCGTGAATATCCTCGACACACCAGGGCACGAGGACTTCTCAGAAGATACCTATCGTACCTTGATGGCGGTGGATGCTGCGGTCATGGTCGTGGACTCTGCCAAGGGTATAGAGGCCCAAACTAAGAAATTGTTTGAAGTTGTCAAACACCGTGGTATTCCGGTCTTTACCTTCATGAATAAGCTGGACCGTGACGGTCGTGAGCCACTGGACCTCTTGCAAGAATTGGAAGAAGTCTTGGGTATTGCAAGTTATCCGATGAACTGGCCAATCGGTATGGGGAAAGCCTTTGAAGGCTTGTATGACCTTTATAACCAACGCTTGGAACTTTATAAAGGGGATGAGCGTTTTGCCAGTTTAGAAGATGGGGACAAGCTTTTTGGTAGCAATCCTTTCTACGAGCAAGTCAAGGATGATATTGAACTTTTAAATGAAGCTGGGAATGAGTTTTCAGAGGAAGCTATTCTGGATGGAGAATTGACACCTGTCTTCTTCGGTTCAGCTCTTACTAACTTTGGCGTGCAGACCTTCCTTGAAACATTCCTCAAATTTGCTCCAGAACCACATGGACACAAAAAAACAGATGGTGAAATTGTGGATCCTTATGACAAGGATTTCTCAGGATTTGTCTTTAAAATCCAAGCCAACATGGACCCTCGTCACCGTGACCGTATTGCCTTTGTCCGTATCGTATCAGGAGAATTTGAGCGCGGGATGAGTGTCAATCTGCCTCGTACTGGTAAGGGTGCTAAACTTTCGAATGTGACTCAGTTTATGGCGGAAAGTCGTGAAAATGTGACTAACGCCGTGGCAGGTGATATTATCGGTGTTTATGATACAGGTACTTATCAAGTTGGGGATACCTTGACAGTTGGGAAAAACAAATTTGAATTTGAACCACTGCCAACCTTTACCCCTGAAATTTTCATGAAAGTCTCTGCTAAGAATGTCATGAAGCAAAAATCCTTCCACAAGGGAATCGAGCAATTGGTACAAGAAGGAGCCATCCAGCTTTACAAGAATTATCAGACAGGCGAGTACATGCTAGGCGCTGTCGGTCAACTCCAGTTTGAAGTCTTTAAACACCGTATGGAAGGTGAGTACAATGCGGAAGTGGTCATGAGCCCGATGGGTAAAAAGACTGTTCGTTGGATCAAGCCTGAGGACTTGGATGAACGAATGTCATCAAGCCGAAATATCTTGGCTAAAGACCGTTTCGACCAACCAGTCTTTCTCTTTGAAAATGACTTTGCCCTCCGCTGGTTTGCAGATAAGTATCCAGACGTAGAGTTGGAGGAAAAGATGTAACTCAGTACCAACAATTGGAACTAAAGTTCCTAATTGTTGGACGCTAGTCGCTATTTGGCGAACTAGTTAACTGCCTCACTAACTTCGTTTTGTAAATGGAATCGATTTGTCAAACTCAGTGTAGTGGTTTGAAAATTTGTAACTGCTGTGGATGTCATGATTCACAGCTTTTTTGTTTTTAAAATATGAAATATAAGAACGCTCAGGGAGGTAAGTTTGTTGATGTCATGGTCTCTGTTATAGTTTTATTTTTATAGTATGAATTTAAAAGAAGGGAATGTTAAAATAGGTTTGATTCTTTTTGGAGGGGTTCCTATTATAGAAATGACTTTTTCATATATAAATAGATTTGGAACCTCGTATTTTTTTTGAAAAAAACAATATAATATCTTGACTATCGTTTGCGCTTAGAGTATACTGTTAAAGTATGATTAGAATTGGGTGGATTGTCCGCTTTTAAGTAAGAACGAAGGAGTGAAACATGTTTTTTAGACGTCAGAAAGGTGAGTATAGAGAAACCGACCGAGTGACGCGGTATAAGTTGATCAAATCAGGGAAACATTGGTTGCGAGCTTCAACCTCTCTTTTTGGTTTGTTCAAGGTCTTGCG
This sequence comes from uncultured Streptococcus sp., assembly GCA_963521035.1. GTDB lineage: Bacteria > Bacillota > Bacilli > Lactobacillales > Streptococcaceae > Streptococcus. Next base: position 5,237 of record CAUQTL010000003.1, on the reverse strand, counting down.
CGGTGGTGTAGACACGACTCAAGTCATGACAGAAGTAGTAGAGGATAAAGTGAATCCTTCTATTACAGGTCTGGATATTATCAAGGGGATTGCTGCCACAGGGGCTGTTTTAGGTGGTACTGTGGCTACTCAAACAAAAGTGTTTGCAAATGAAGCAGTAGCTGTGGAAAAAACACTAGAAAACCCCGATCTTTTGGTCACAAATGATACAGTAGTTTTGGGTACGACATCAGTAAGTAATTCAGAGAATTCTGCTAGCTTGTCTACTTCTTTGAGCGAAAGCACTTCGATGTCAGAATCTGTATCTAAGAGTTCGTCAGCCAGTGCTTCGATGAGTACTTCTGCAAGTGTCTCAGCAAGTACTTCTAATAGTGCTTCTACAAGTGCATCTGTCAGCAACTCTACTAGTATTAGTCAATCAACAGGTGAGCCGGGTAGTTTCTCGTTGGTGGCTAGTCTATCGGGTGAACAGAACACTTCTGCGACAGCAACTGACCGAGATGCTTCTGTATCAAAAGAATCAACTGGCCTTAAAATTGATTCTGCTCTACTAAAGGCAACTGAAATTGATGGGAAGGTTAGTGCGAGTGCTGCTCAATCAACTTCTACCACGACTAGTATTGTAGGAGTTACTGCTGGCGCTATCGCAACAGCGGAAGTTTCAGCTAAGCAACAGGACGAAAATCGTAAGAAGTTGACAAAACTTTCAGCTGAGATGGGTGAGTACCTAGCTAAAGCTGTTGGCTTACCAAATACTGACTCAGCTATCACTAAGGTCAACTCTGCGGTAACTGAAATTGAAAAAGCCTTGGCTGACCCGACTAGTGATTTAACAGCAGTGGTGCAAAAAGCAACCGTAGCTCGTAATTCCATTGCCAATGCTGTTTTGAGAGCCCATTCAGGTGCGCGTGATGCACGAAATGGGAAACCGATGTTGCGCGATGCTTCTCTTCGAGCAAGTTGGGCTCCTCAGCAGGGCGATGGCCGTATGAATGTAAGTAGTCCAACTGCTACTTTTGATAAGGCTACTGGTATCGCTACTTACACTATGAATGTCCATGCTGATAGTGCTTTGAGTCATGTCGGTGTAAAAATCGAAGTCGGTAAAGGTGGACATGTCCAAAGTGCGACCTTTAACGGTAGTTCAATGGAAAAAACATATGCACATGGTTCAGAGGCAGGTTTTAGTTATCGTCATGACCAAAACCGGAATTTAGAGGGACAAGTTGTAGTAAGAGTTAAATACGATAATAATGTTCCGACTGCAACTGCCAATATGCAGGTTCAAGTAAGTTCTGCTCCTATTTATGAAAATACTCCAGGGAATGGTTCGGCAGTTCAATCGGCAAGTGTTCCAACGGGCTATAGACAGCAGACGACCAATACGAATACTAACACAACATTCCGTTTTAATGTTACTGCCTATAAAGAAGTTTTTAATGGTGATGTTGTTGGAGATAACGTAGGTTTAGAAGGAGTAAATACTAATTCAGGCCGCGTTAAGTATATGAACATCGAGAATCGTGATGTAATTCCTGGGGTGAGATATCTAGGTCCTAACAATAATGAACGATTAGACAGACCAGCTGTAACTGCTCGATTGGAGGGAACGGTTGGTGGAAACAATGCTTCAGCTGAAGTTGGAAAAACATATGTTTATCGTTTTGTAGGAACTAATTATTCTGGTGCCCAAGCTGCTGCTAATGTAGGCTACTATATCAAAGGTTTCAACGAACGTCATGATATCCAAAGTGGCGATACTGTTCAGGTTTCTGATTTGGACCATTTGACACCAGACGAAGTTAAGGAAGTTTATAATAATTTTGTTAGAAAACAATCGAATTTAACTGATTTATCCAAAAATGGAGATCTTGCTCCAAATATTGCTGAGGCAAGTCAAACGACTAATCCAGATGGTAGTTTTACGCTGTCTTACCCTGGCACCAAATCTAAAATTGATGTTGCAACAGATGGTACCATCACGGTTACTTATCGTGACGGTTCTACAAGTGTCATCAATGCTTCTTTAGAGAAGGAAAAAATACCTCCAGTAATAACCGTTACTGCGACCCGTAATGGTAAACCTCTAGCTGCAGAAACAGGAGGTATAGCAGGAGATAAATATTACTATTACTATGCAGGTGATGATATCGGTTTTGAAATGAAAGCCGTAGATAATAAGGGAAAACTGAGGGAGTTTAAACTTGTAGCACAGGCTGATGGTTATAGACCAGCGTCAGAAATGGCTCAAAACATCTTTGGAGATAATAGTTACGGGACTGGGACAGCTACTTCTCTATCAGATCCAAATGGGAATCTCGTTGCGACTGAGTCTAATCCGGCAGTCATAACTGCAACTGGGCATATGAAAGATGATTTGACTTATGCTCCTAAAAATGAATGGCGTCGTAATGCAGTAGCAACAGATAAAGCAGGGAATGTTACGATTCCGGGAGACAACAGTACAGGGAACTTCTTTATCAAGCAACGTCCTTTGAATGAGCGTTACAAGCATGAACCAGAATTTACAATTAAAAACCCTGAGTTTACGCCTGTAGTAAATAAGAATAGCCTGACGGAGCTTGAGAAGAAAGCGGTTAAGGCTGCTATTTATGCTAAAAACAATCAAGAGACCTTCAGAATCAAGGATATTGAAGTTCAAGACAATGGTACAGCAAAAATAGTCTATAAGGACGGAACGAAGAGTGATGACATTCCACAGTCAGTAACAGTCAACGAACGTCCTAAGTTAGTCATTCCTTACGACAATCCGGATACCAAAGAAATCTATCTATACCGCAATGAACCGGTTAATATTACCCTAAAAGCGACGGATGACTCTGGAAAAATCAATTCATTGAAATTTACTAGACCTGATGGGACCAGTGATGGAACTGGTAGTGGAGCTACTAATGATTATGGTGGTTTCACTGGGGTAACACGTTCTAATACCATCACTTCTACGACAAACCAAGATAATGCTACGATTACCTTGACAGGTACCCTAAATAAAAGCCTGCAAAAAGGAGCGTTTACTGAACGTAAGCTCGTAACTACGGATAACCAGAATACATCAAATAGAACAGATAACAACGAAGGTTATATCAAGTTTGTTGTCAAGGATCAAACGGATAAGTATAATGCCGTGGCTAAAGTAGACACTATTTATACTTATGCGGGTGAAACAGCAGCGGATTTGGGAAATGCAGCTAACTTTGTTCAACTTGAAGGTGGAAAAGCTCTGCCTGCGGGTGCGACAGTTAGATGGACAAATACGATTGACAATTCGACTACCGGAACAAAGAGCGCTGTTGCGCGTGTTACTTATTCGGATGGTTCAATCGATGATGTAACGGTCAACTATAAGGTGTTGGCTACGATTGCCCCTAAAGGACCTGTGAATGATATTCAAGGTACAAATCCTCATAACGGCACCTTATGGCATGATTATGTGAATAAGCAAGGAAACGATGATTACCCAAGTGGAGCTAGTCAAACTTGGAGAAAAAATGGGCAGCCTGTTGCAAATTCACCGATTAGCACAGCGAAAACAGGTCGACAAATTTATCAAGTCACCTTTACTTATCCTGTTGGTCGTACGGGTGCAGGTGATACTACTAAACTAAGTAAAACTGTTGATGTTGTTCATGATGTTTATAAATTTGAATCAGACCGCTCTTATGTTTTCACACAAAACAAGACGGATGAAGCTGGTTATAAACAAGCTGTAGCAAATCCTAAAGAAGCGGTTACGAGATTAGAAGGAAATCCAGACTTTAACGCAACAAACACTAATTACAAGTGGGTTGGTGGTGCGCCGTCACTTACGACAGTTGGAACATTTACCAAACAAGTGGAGGTAGAGTTACCTGCAGACTCAACAGGTGTCAGAGTTAAACAAAATGTCCCTGTTACTGTGAGAGTAAATCCACAAGCACCTGAAATAGCAGCTGATTCAGTTACTGAAAAGGGTGGTTTGCCAAATCGTTCAATTGTAGTAACGAATGTAACTCCAGGAGCTACCGTAACTTTAACTATCGCCGGTCAGACAATTCCTAAACAGGCCACTGGTACAAGTGTAACCTTTGATTCAACTGATTTGAAACGGGTTACTGATGCCAATAATGGCTTGTTGCCTACAGGCGATGTAACGGTTAAACAAGAGAAGGTTGTAAGTAATCCTGCTGGAGGAACTGAGACTCTAACTTCTGCCACAACTTCTAAGACAATTACTAAGGAAACTGAAAAACCAAATGTAGAAGTTGTTCTTCAAGTCAAAAATGGGGACAAATGGGTTGATCAACCTAAGAAAGCTGTTCGTAATGATGCTAATGACGAAAACGGACGTACTGCTAGTGGATATGAACTTTACGCTGGGGATGAATATCGATTTGTTGTGAAAACTACGGATAACAGTGGTAAGATTCGTAATCTAGAAGTATGGGATGGTAGGACTGTCACAACTAACATGACAGATACTAATCATAATTCTAATGGAAAGATTACCAATATCACTGGAGATTCGAGAGAGGCTACTTCTACGAAGCCAGCTACGTTGACAATTGAAGGTACATACAACGCAAATCAAAGATATGAACCAGGAAATATTTGGTCACGTGAGATTCGTACAAAAGACCTTTCTGAAAATGAAAATAGAGACACTACATTTAAAATTGTACAAGGGAAATTAAGTGAAAAATTCCCAGGTAAAGTGCCAGCGACAGTTCAAGTAAGTAATACGACAACTCCATCAGAAGATGATAAACAAAAGATTCTTGCAGCGGTAAAAGCATCAAATCCACAAGATGCAAACCGTATACAAGACTATGAAATATCAAATGATGGTACTGTGACCATTACTTATAAGGATGGTACAACGAATACAGTAAAACCAGACTTATCTGACTCGGACTATAGATCGAAATCAGCAAGTACAAGCGCGTCAGCTTCAGCGTCAACAAGTGCAGTAGCCTCAGTCTCAGCGTCAACAAGTGCAGTAGCTTCAGCCTCAGCTTCAACAAGCGCAGTAGCTTCAGCCTCAGCCTCAACAAGTGCAGTAGCCTCAGCTTCAGCGTCAACAAGTGCAGTAGCTTCAGCTTCAGCATCTACTAGTGCGGTAGCAAGTGCTTCAGCATCGACTAGCGCAGTGGCTTCAGCTTCAGCGTCAACAAGTGCGGTAGCCTCAGCTTCAGCGTCAACAAGTGCGGTAGCAAGTGCTTCAGCATCGACTAGCGCAG